>NZ_JBEOYB010000028.1:0-91123 GCF_040296845.1 Streptomyces sp. NPDC001985 | reverse complement strand
ACTGCAGGGGGGACCCTGTGGGAGAGTAGGACGCCGCCGAACAATTTTTAGCCTCAGTCCCCTGGATCTTTATGGTCCGGGGGGCTGAGGCATTTCTGCGTTCAGGACCTTTTTCCGGAAGCTGTGCTGATCCGTCTCGGGTGCCGGCTCCAGCGGGGCGCGGGCGTTGGCCATGGCGGCCGGTCCCAGCGGACCGTACGAGCGGGTGGTGAGCCGTACGACGTGGCAGGTCGCCTCTGTGCGTGGAGTGGGCCGGGAGGTGGTGGGCCGTCATCACAGGGCGGTGAGCGGGCCTATGGCGAACCGTCCGGTGAGTCCACCGGGGTGGTGACGAAGGGGGCTGTGCCGGGGATGATTCCCGGCCCACCCCCAGGAGCGGCTGTACGCGCTCTGGAGGAGGCTCGGGGCGCTCTCGGGTACCCGGGGCCGGGGCAGCTTGTGCCGGGCTGTCTCACGGGTGCGGGCTGCGGGGGTGCGCGGCGTGCCGACCAGGGCGTCATCGCCTGTGCTGATCAGCGATCGGGCCGTCGCACCCCCGTGGTGAACCCGGAGTCAGTTCCCGGGCCCGCTGCCGGGGTCGCCGGTGTAGCCGGGGATGCCGGCAGCGCGGGCGAGTTCGAGGTCGAGTGCCTCGCGGCGGATGCGCTGGTCGATGTAGAGGAGGACGCTCACACCCGCGGAGACCGGGTAGGTGAGGGAGGCGGCGATCACCGAGCCGATGGATGTGGTGATCAGGAAGGGCCAGCCGAAGTCGGGCGTACGGCCGGAGAGGAGATCGCCGAAGCCGCTGCCGTCCACGATGAAGCCGATCACCGTGAACGGAACCGCGATGATCATCGAGACGAGCAGGGTGATCACCAGGGTCAGCAGGAAGATGCCGAAAACCCGCCACCAGGTGCCCTGGACGAGCTTGGCCGAGCGGCGCAGGGACGCGATGATCCCCTGGCGCTCCAGCATCAGAGCGGGCGAGGCCAGCGAGAACCGGATCATGAGCCAGAGGACGAGCGGAATGGCCGCCAGTGTTCCCAGGGCGAGCAGTGTCTCCCCGGCCGTGCCGCCCAGGACCAGGCCGGGCAGCATGGCCGCTCCTCCGATCGCCACGACCATCAGCGGGAGCAGCAGGGTGAGGCCGAAGAGCTGGAGCAGCCGGGGGCGGGCCTCGCGCCATGCCCCGGCGAGGGTCACCGGCTGTCCCAGCACGGAGCGGCTGACCACGACGGTGAGCAGCGCCGTGATGAAGAGCGTGGCGATCAGGGTGATGAGCATCGTCGGGATCAGCTCGACGAGGCCGGCCTGCGTCGCGTCCACGGTCTGCCGCATGTACTCCGCGGAGCCGGGGTCGGCGTCG
Source organism: Streptomyces sp. NPDC001985 (assembly GCF_040296845.1). NCBI lineage: Bacteria > Bacillati > Actinomycetota > Actinomycetes > Kitasatosporales > Streptomycetaceae > Streptomyces > Streptomyces sp. NPDC001985. The sequence goes on along the minus strand of NZ_JBEOYB010000028.1, from coordinate 89,775 downwards.
ACCGCCACCGGGTCGGGCAGCAGATGGCGTTCGGCCAGCACGCTGGCGATCTGGGCGATCACCGAGACGGTGACCGTGATGCCGAGCACGGTGCGCCAGTGGGCGCGCAGGGTGGACACGGCGCCGTCGAGTATCTCCCCGACGCCGAGCGGGCGCAGCGGGATGACACCGGGTCTGGCGGCGGGCGGCTGACCCCAGTTGCCCTGCGGCGGGCCGCCGCCCCAGCCGTGCGGCGGCGGCGGTGGCTGCGGTGGTCCGTACTGGCCCGGGCCGGAGGGTGCGGACCACTGGCTCGGGGGCGGCTGGTTGCTGGACCACTTCGAGGCGGTGCCGGTCCCGTCGGAGGGCTCGGCGGGACGGGGCACGTCCGCGTTCCGGCCGTCGGAGTGAGCGGACCCGGGCGAGGCCCAGCCCGGAGTGTCGTTCACAGTCGTCCACCTCATGAATCGGTTGTGAGGTCGGTTCGGAGAACCGACATGTGCACAGGGGCCGTCCGTGTGTCAGTTCGGCAGGCTGGCAGCCATCGTGCCACGCGGGGCCGGTCGGCGGGTGGGGCCGGTATCTCCTTCGTGCCTTCAATGTCGGTGGCTCACCAGGCAGACTGGGCCAATGGCTGATCAGTACGCGCACAACACGGCCCGCGACGAGCCGCCCACGATGCCGGTGCTGCGCTGGGAGGAGCCTCCCGACGGGCCGGTCCTGGTGCTTCTCGACCAGACCAGGCTCCCCGCCGAGGAGACCGAACTGGTCTGCACGGACGTTCCCGCGCTGGTGCGGGCGATTCGGACGCTCGCCGTGCGCGGCGCGCCGCTGCTGGGCATCGCGGGCGCCTACGGGGTGGCTCTCGCGGCGGCACGGGGCTATGACGTGGAGGAGGCCGCGGTACAGCTGGCGGGTTCGCGGCCCACCGCGGTGAACCTGGGGTACGGGGTGCGGCTGGCGGCGGAGGCGTACCGGGCCGCGGCGGGGCAGGGGCCCGAGCGGGCCGCCCGGGCGGCGCTCGCGGCGGCGGTGGAGCTGCACCGGCAGGACGCGGTGGCCAGCTCCCGGATGGCCGGCCACGGGCTCGCGCTCCTCGACGAGCTGCTGCCCGGCGGCGGTCACCGCATCCTCACCCACTGCAACACCGGGGCGCTGGTGTCGGGCGGGGAGGGCACGGCGTTCGCGGTGGCGCTGAGCGCCCACCGCGCCGGGCGGCTGCGGAGGCTCTGGGTGGACGAGACCCGTCCGCTGCTCCAGGGCGCGCGGCTGACGGCTTTCGAGGCGGCGCGCAACGGTCTCCCGTACACCCTGCTCACCGACAACGCGGCGGGCTCGCTGTTCGCGGCGGGGAAGGTCGACGCGGTGCTCATCGGCGCGGACCGGATCGCGGCCGACGGTTCCGTCGCGAACAAGGTGGGGAGCTATCCGCTGGCGGTGCTGGCGAAGTACCACCATGTGCCGTTCATCGTGGTCGCGCCCACGACGACGATCGACGGGGACACCCCCGACGGCGCGTCGATCCAGGTCGAGCAGCGGTCGGCCCACGAGGTGACGGAGCTGCCCGCGCCCCAGCGGCCGGCGGCCGGGGGAGGGCTGCCGCTGGCGCCGCTGGGCACCCAGGCGTACAACCCCGCCTTCGATGTCACACCACCGGAACTGATCACGGCGATCGTGACCGAGACGGGCACGTTGTCGCCGGTCACCGGGGACGGAATAGCGGCGCTGTGTGCCAGGTCACGCCAGGTCACGATTAGCTAATGGGATGATGTCGATTATGAAGGGACGAGTCCTTGTCGTCGACGACGACACCGCACTGGCCGAGATGCTCGGGATTGTGCTGCGTGGTGAAGGTTTCGAGCCGTCGTTCGTAGCGGACGGTGACAAGGCACTTGCCGCTTTCCGTGAGGCCAAGCCGGATCTTGTGCTGCTGGACCTGATGCTGCCCGGACGGGACGGCATCGAGGTCTGCCGGCTGATCCGGGCCGAGTCCGGTGTGCCGATCGTGATGCTCACTGCGAAAAGCGACACCGTGGACGTGGTCGTGGGCCTGGAGTCAGGGGCCGACGACTACATTGTCAAACCGTTCAAGCCGAAGGAACTGGTCGCCCGTATCCGGGCGCGATTGAGGAGGTCGGAGGAGCCGGCGCCGGAGCAGCTGGCCATCGGGGATCTGGTCATTGACGTGGCCGGTCACTCGGTGAAGCGGGAGGGGCAGTCCATCGCGCTGACCCCGCTTGAGTTCGATCTGCTGGTGGCCCTCGCACGCAAGCCGTGGCAGGTGTTCACCCGTGAGGTGCTGCTGGAGCAGGTGTGGGGGTATCGCCACGCCGCTGACACCCGGCTGGTGAATGTTCATGTCCAGCGGCTGCGGTCCAAGGTCGAGAAGGACCCGGAGCGGCCGGAGATCGTGGTGACCGTCCGTGGTGTCGGTTACAAGGCCGGGCCGAGCTGACATGTCCCAGGGCAGCACTGCTCCGAAGCCCGGGAATCCGGGAGTCCGTACGGGGCGGGCTGCCGGACCGGGTCATGGGCCGTCGGGAGCCGGCCGTCCGCCGCGGGGCGGGCGGCCGGGCCGCGACGGGGAGTCCGGGCGTCCGCTGGTCCGGCTCGTGATGCGCTGGCTGCGCCGTCCGCTGCTGCCCGCTGTGCGGCTGTGGCGGCGGAACATCCAGCTCAAGGTCGTGGTCACCACACTGCTGATGTCACTGGGTGTGGTGGTGCTCCTCGGTTTCGTCGTCATCGGCCAGGTGCGCAACGGACTCCTCGACGCCAAGTCGCAGGCGGCCCAGAGCCAGGCAGCTGGTGGTTTCGCCGTCGCGCGGGAGCGCGCCAACGAGCCGGCCGATCCCGGTGGGCGCGGCGGCACCGACGACGGCCGGGCCGCGAACAGCTCCTGGCGGTCGGATCTGGTGGAGCAGCTCGCCAGCGGCGGCCAGGGCGCCTTCAACGTGGTGGCGCTGAGCGCCGACTCCGAGGGCGGGGGACCCAACCGCGGGCCGCGGACCTCGGGAAGCGTCAATGTGGCGTCCATACCGGAGGATCTGCGGGCGACCGTGGGGCAGGGGACCGGCACCTTCGAGACGTACACCCAGATCGTGTACAAGAACGGCGAGCACGAGCCGGAGCCCGGGCTGGTCGTCGGCACCCGGCTCAACGACATCGACGGCAACCCCTATGAGCTGTACTACCTCTTCCCGCTGGCGCAGGAGGAGCAGTCCCTCGGTCTCGTCAGGGGGACGCTCGCCACGGCCGGGCTGTTCGTGACGGTGCTGCTGGGGGCCATCGCCTGGCTGGTGGTGCGGCAGACCGTGACACCCGTGCGGATGGCCGCCGGGATCGCCGAGCGGCTCTCCGCCGGCCGCCTCCAGGAGCGGATGAAGGTCACCGGCGAGGACGACATCGCCCGCCTCGGCGAGGCCTTCAACAAGATGGCGCAGAACCTTCAGCTGAAGATCCAGCAGCTGGAGGAGCTGTCGCGGATGCAGCGCCGCTTCGTCTCGGATGTCTCGCACGAGCTGCGGACCCCGCTGACGACGGTCCGGATGGCGGCCGATGTCATCCATGAGGCACGTGTCGACTTCGACCCGGTGACGGCGCGCTCGGCCGAGCTGCTCGGGGACCAGCTCGACCGCTTCGAGTCGCTGCTCTCCGATCTGCTGGAGATCAGCCGCTTCGACGCGGGTGCGGCGGCGCTGGAGGCCGAGCCGATAGATCTGCGGGAGGTTGTGCGCAGGGTGATCGGCGGTGCCGAACCGCTCGCCGAGCGCAAGGGCAGCCGGGTACGGGTGATCGGCGACGAGCAGCCCGTGGTGGCGGAGGCCGACGCCCGCCGGGTCGAGCGCGTGCTGCGGAACCTGGTGGTCAACGCCGTCGAGCACGGCGAGGGCAGGGACGTGGTGGTGCGCATGGCGGTCGCCGGCGGGGCCGTCGCGGTCGCCGTGCGGGACTACGGCGTGGGCCTGAAGCCGGGTGAGGCGACCCGTGTGTTCAACCGTTTCTGGCGGGCCGACCCGGCCCGGGCGCGGACCACCGGGGGCACCGGTCTCGGCCTCTCCATCGCGGTCGAGGACGCCCGGCTGCACGGCGGCTGGCTCCAGGCGTGGGGTGAGCCCGGCGGGGGTTCCCAGTTCCGGCTGACGCTGCCGCGCACCGCGGACGAGCCGCTGCGGGGCTCGCCGATACCCCTGGAGCCGGAGGACTCCCGGCAGAACCGGGAGCGGGCGGCCGATCCCCCGGCCGGGCAGCAGGGCTCCGGGCACTTGCTGGCGACCGTACCCGTTCAGTCGGTGGCGGCCCGTTCGGCGCTGCCGGTGGCCGCACCTCCTCCGGGGGTCGATCCCACCGCGCTGCCCGGCAGCGGCGCCCGGGTGGTGGCCCGCCCGGCGGAGCGGCACGACGGCTCCGTGACACACACTTCGCCGGACCGGGAGGACCCGAATCGTGGGCGCTGACCATCGCCGCAAGGGCCGCCGGGGGGCGCTGCGCCTCGGCGCGCTGCTCGGCGGCAGCGGAGTGCTGCTGGCCGGGTGCGCCTCGATGCCCAGCAGCGGTGACATCCGTGCCGTCAAGGCGTCCCCCCGCGCCGATTCCCAGGTGCGGGTGGAGGCGGTGCCGCCGCGCAAGGGGGCGCTGCCCAGCGAGGTCGTCACCGGCTTCCTGGAGGCGATCACCAGCGACGACGCCAACTTCGCCACCGCCCGCGCCTATCTGACCCCCGAGATGTCGAAGAAGTGGCGTCCGGAGGCCGGGACGACGGTGCTGGCCGCCGCCCCCGATCAGGGGGAGCCCCGGCCCGGCGGCCGGGACAACCCGGGTGTGGACTATCCGCTGCACGGCCGGCAGATCGCCACGGTGGACGCGCAGCACGCCTATCAGGCGATCACGCCCGCCGACTACCACAAGACGATCCATCTGAGCCGGCACAGCGGGCCCGACGGCAAGCAGTGGCGGATCGACAGCCTGCCGCCGGGGCTGGTGCTGGGCGCCTCCGACTTCCAGCGGAACTACCGGCCGGTCAACAAGTTCTACTTCGCCGCCGGGCGGCCCACTGTGGTCGCCGATCCCATCTTCATCAGACAGCGGATGGACCCCGTCACCCGGATGGACCCCGTCACCCAGTCGGTCAAGGCGCTGCTGGACGGGCCGACGAACTGGCTGGGGCCGGTGGTGGAATCGTCCGTCCCGGCCGGTACGGCGCTGAAGAAGGGCGTCAAGTCCCTCACGTTCGACGACCGGAACACGCTCAAGGTGCCGCTGAACGAGAAGGCGGCGGGCATGGGCCGTACCCAGTGCAACCGGCTGGCCACCCAGATCCTCTTCACGCTCAAGGACCTGTCCTCCACCCGGGTCGACCAGGTGGAGCTCCAGCGCGCCAACGGCACATCGCTCTGCGTCCTGCCCAGTGGCCAGGAGGAGGGGTACGCCCCCGACCAGTCCTCGGCCCGGGCCCGCAACCAGTACTTCGTGGACGAGCGGGACCAGCTGGCCGTGCTGCCGGACGACGCCGAGGACAAGCCGGTGCCCGTGGTGGGGCCGCTGGGCAGCGGGGCGCACCGGATGAGCCAGGTGGCGGTCGCCCGCGACGAGAGCACCGCCGCCGCCGTCTCCAAGGACCACAAGCAGCTGCACGTCGCGTCGATCACCTCCGACGGCGCCGGGGCGGCCCTGGTGGCGCAGAGCAAGGGTGCCCTGCCGCACCAGCGGCTCTCGGCGCCCAGCTGGGACGGGCGCGGCGATCTGTGGATCGCCGACCGGGACCCCGCGCGCCCGGCCCTGCTGCGCTTCGAGGACGGCGGGGGCGAGCCCGAGGAGGTCGGGATCGTCCAGGGCCTCGACGGTGCCCGGGTCGAGTCGCTGCGGCTGTCGGCCGACGCCACCCGGATCGCGCTCCTTCTGACGAAGGACGGGAGGACCACGCTGAAGATCGGCCGGGTGGAGCGCGAGGGGCCGAAGGACGACCAGGTCGTGTCCGTCGCCGAGCTGCGGAACGCGGCGCCTCAGATGGAGACGGTGACGGCGGTGTCCTGGGCGGGTCCCAGCCGTCTCGTGGTGGTCGGCAAGGAGTCCGGCGGCGTGCAGCAGGTGCGGTACATCCAGACCGACGGCTCCAGTTCGCCCGCGTCCGTGGTGCCCGGCCTCAACAGCGTGAGGGCGGTCGCCGCCTCCGACGACGGGAGCCGTCCGCTGGTGGCCCACTCCGGGGGCGACGGCATTGTGCGGCTCCCGGCGGGAGCCAACTGGCAGACGGTCGTCACCAAGGGTTCGGCACCCGTCTACCCGGGCTGATCCGCCCCGGCGCGCCCGGTCCGCCGCCGTCCCGGATTCCGCCGTTCCGGGAGTTTTCCACAGGGGTGGCGGGGGTCCGGGAGCCTTGGCACAGTGGTGGTCATGCGGGGGTGGTGGCAGGAGATCTCCGGCCTGGTGCTGCCGGCCGCGTGCGGTGGGTGCGGTGCCCCGCGCACACCGCTGTGCGACGAGTGCGCGCGGGAGCTGTACGGCTCCGCCGCGCGCCGTGCGAGGCCCGACCCCGAGCCCCCGGGCCTCCCGGAGGTGTACGCGACGGCTCTTTACGGGGACGCGGTACGGGCGGTGCTCATCGCCCACAAGGAGCGGGGGGCGCTGGGTCTCGCCCGGCCCCTGGGGAGAGCGCTCGCGGTCGCGGTGCGGGCCGCCGCGGCGCCGTGTGCCGTCTCGGTGGCGCGGCGCTCCGCCGGGGTCCGTGCCACGGGGGCGCCATGGGCGGGGGAGGCGCCCCTGCTGCTGGTGCCCGTGCCCTCGTCCCGGCGGGCGGTGCGTGCCCGGGGGCACGACGCGGGGCGGCGGGTCGCGCTCGCGGCGGCCCGGGAGCTGCGGCGCACCGGGACACGGGCCTCGGCGCTCCCCGTGCTGCGGCAGCGGCGGGAGATCGCCGACCAGTCGGGCCTGACCGCCCGCGAGAGGGTGGAGAACCTCTCCGGGGCCCTGGAGGCCGTCGCCGGTGCCGGGCGGCTGCTGGAGGGCGGCAGGGCGGTGCTGGTGGACGATCTGATGACGACGGGCGCCTCGCTGGCCGAGGCGGCACGGGCGCTGCGGGACGTGTCCCTCCCCGGGCGCACCCCGGCTACCGCCGCCGTCGTCGCCACGGCACCCCAGATCGCAGAAATAAACCGGAACTGACGGGGCAGGCGCAACGTTGCAGGTAGTAAGAGCCGAAAATGCTCTGAACGGAGGTTGTTGCTGGTAGCGGGTGCCGACATCAGTCCAATCGAGCTATGTTCGGTTGTGAGGGTCCGCGAAAGGGATGCCGTACCTCAGCGAATGCACTGCTGTGCTTCCGGCCAGGGATTCGGGGCAACGGAAAACCCCGAGAGCTGGTGGGGTGGGGATCTTGTCGACTGGGGAGGAGGAGGTGAAAGTCGCCTAGTCCGAGACTCCGGAACATTCACCGGGGTCTGGTGCAAGAGGGAGACGCTCCGCAGCCACCGGCGGGCGGAGCAATCCGGGAACGGAGTTCTGCGTGGACATCGTCGTCAAGGGCCGCAAGACCGAGGTGCCCGAGCGGTTCCGCAAGCACGTGGCCGAGAAGCTGAAGCTGGACAAGATCCAGAAGCTTGACGCCAAGGTGATCAGCCTGGACGTTGAAGTGTCCAAGGAGCTCAACCCGCGGCAGGCCGACCGTTCCGACCGGGTGGAGATCACACTCCACTCCCGGGGTCCGGTGATCCGGGCCGAGGCCGCGGCCGGCGACCCGTACGCAGCGCTCGACCTCGCCACCGGAAAGCTGGAGGCGAGGCTGCGCAAGCAGCACGACAAGCGCTTCACACGCCGCGGCAACGGACGGCTGTCGGCCGCCGAGGTGCCCGATGTGGTCCCCGGTATCGCCGAGTTGGACGCCCAGGGCAAGCCCGCTTCGGAGGACAAGCCCGAAACCATTCCCACCACCAGGATCGGCCCGCTCGAAGTCCAGGGCGAGGGACCACTGGTGGTCCGCGAGAAGGTCCACACGGCCGCCGCGATGACGCTCGACCAGGCGCTCTACGAAATGGAGCTGGTCGGGCACGACTTCTATCTCTTCGTCGACTCCGAGACGAAGCAGCCCAGTGTCGTCTACCGGCGACACGCCTACGACTACGGCGTCATCCACCTGGAGACCGACCCGCTGGCCGGGTCGGAGGCAGGCGGCGCCGGAGGTGCCCTGGGCGGCTGACCCCGCCGCCCCGGCACCCGGGGAAGCAGGACCGGTGGTGCCCCCGGAGCGCCCTGTGCGCCCTCGGGGGCACCACCGTGCGACCCGCGGGATCACCGCTGCGCCGTCCAGGCATGAAAGCATGGACTCTCAGGCCAACCCGTGCCCCGTGCGCAGGTGTTGGCGAACCTGACATGTCCTTCAGGCCACTGCCTTCAGGGGGAGGAACGATGGCGCACAGCTTCGGGCCGGTGCACGACGACACGGCCGACGCCGGGGGCCCGGTCGCCGGCGTCGGCGCGGCCACCACGGGTGGCAGCCGCGCCGAGCCCATCCGGGTGCTGGTCGTGGACGACCACGCCCTCTTCCGGCGGGGACTGGAGATCGTTCTCGCCCAGGAGGAGGACATCCAGGTCGTCGGCGAGGCGGGGGACGGGGCGGAGGCGGTCGACAAGGCCGCGGACCTCCTCCCGGACATCGTGCTGATGGATGTGCGCATGCCCCGGCGCGGCGGTATCGAGGCATGCACGTCGATCAAGGAGGTGGCCCCCAGTGCGAAGATCATCATGCTGACGATCAGCGACGAGGAGGCCGATCTCTACGACGCGATCAAGGCGGGTGCCACCGGGTACCTCCTCAAGGAGATCTCCACCGACGAGGTCGCCACGGCGATCCGGGCGGTCGCCGACGGCCAGTCGCAGATCAGCCCCTCCATGGCGTCCAAGCTGCTCACCGAATTCAAATCGATGATCCAGCGCACCGACGAGCGCCGTCTCGTGCCCGCGCCCCGGCTCACCGACCGGGAGCTGGAGGTGCTGAAACTGGTCGCCACGGGAATGAACAACCGGGATATCGCCAAGGAGCTGTTCATCTCCGAGAACACGGTGAAGAACCACGTCCGCAACATCCTGGAGAAGCTCCAGCTCCACTCCAGAATGGAGGCCGTGGTCTACGCGATGCGGGAGAAGATCCTGGAAATCCGCTGACCCGGCCGTGCTTCCGGGGCGGCGAGGCCCGGCCCGGCCGCCGCTGGTCCGCCCGCGGCCCCGTCCGTCCCTCCGCCCCGTCCGTCCCCCTCGCCCGGTCCCTCCGCCCGCCCGGGCGCCGCCCGAGCGGGGCCGGCGGCGCTCAGCCCAGAGCCGAGACCAGACCGGCGGCCAGCTCGGGCTGGTCCACGCGCTCCACCCGGACCGTGTCGCAGCCCACCCACCCGGCCGCCTCCCGCAGCGCCTGCGCCATGGGCTCCACGGCCTTCGGCGTGTCCAGCGACACATGGCGGGCCACCAGCGTCGTGCCCTCGCGCGCCGGATCGACCCGGCCCAGCAGCCGGCCGCCCGAGAGCAGGGGCATCGCGAAGTATCCGTACACCCGCTTCGGCTTGGGGACATAGGCCTCCAGCCGGTGGGTGAACCCGAAGATCCGCTCGGTCCTGGCCCGCTCCCAGATCAGCGAGTCGAAGGGGGAGAGCAGCGTCGTGCGGTGACGCCCGCGCGGCATGGTCGACAGCGCCCACGGGTCCGCCCAGGCGGGCTTGGACCAGCCCTCGACCCTCACCGGCACCAGACCGGAGTCGGCGACCACCGCGTCGAACTCCTCGCCCCTGAGCCGGTGGTAGTCGGCGATGTCCGACCGGGTGCCCACCCCCAGGGCCTGCCCGGCCAGCCGGACCAGCCGGCGCAGGCACTCGGCGTCGTCCGGTTCGTCGCCGAGCAGACCGGCGGGGATCGCCCGCTCCGCCAGGTCGTACACCCTCTTCCAGCCGCGCCGCTCCGTGCACACCACCTCGCCGTACATCAGCGCCCGCTCGACGGCGACCTTGGAGGCCGACCAGTCCCACCACTCGCCGCCGTTCTTCGCGCCGCCCAGCTCCGTCGCGGTGAGCGGGCCCTCCGTGCGGAGCTGCCGGATCACCGTGTCGTACACGCCGTCCGGGAGGTCGTGGTGCCACTGCGGGCGGGCGCGGTAGGCGCGCCGGCGGAACGCGAAGTGCGGCCACTCCTCGACGGGCAGGACGCAGGCCGCGTGGGACCAGTACTCGAAGCTGTGGCCCTCGGTCCAGTACGCGTCCTCGACGGTCCGGCGGCCGACGGCGCCCAGCCGGGCGTAGGGGATCAGCTCGTGGGAGCGGGCCAGGACGGAGATCGTGTCCAGCTGGACGGCGCCCAGGTGCCGCAGCACTCCGCGGACCCCGGCCCGCCGGTCGGGCGTGCCCAGGAGCCCCTGGGAGCGCAGCGCTATCCGGCGGGCCTCGTCGGCGGAGAGTTCGGCAACGGGAGGAGGCAGCGTCGTCATGGTCCGCACGATAGACGGCGGCACCGACAGCCCGTGCCCGCCCCCCGGGTCCTCCTCACTCACCCTCCGCCCCGGCCCGCGGGCCCGGGCGGCTCTGGGTGCCGGGCCGCGGGTGGGCGGGGAGATAGGCGTAACGGCTGGTCAGGCCCAGATCCGAGGGGAGGAGCGAGCCCACCCAGATGTCACGGAGCGTGTCCTTGTTCAGCAGGCCGGCCCGCAGCTCGCCCTCGACGGTGAAGCCCGCCCTCTCGGCGACCGCGCGCGAAGCCGTGTTGCCGACCTCGGCCCGCCACTCCAGCCGGGTGGCGCCGAGCCGGGTGAAGAGCAGATGCGCCACCGCGCGCACACTCTCCGTCATGACGCCGCGCCCCCGGTGCTCCTTCGCCGTCCAGAATCCGATCTCCCAGGTGCCCGAGTACGTGCGCAGGGTCACTCCGACCGAGCCCATCAGCGGGCCGCCCGCCCGGGGCAGCACGGCGAAGGTGCACATGGTCCCGGCCTCCCAGCCCTCCGGGACCAGCTTCCGGGTGAACTCCTCCGCGTGCCGGAGTCCGTACGGCGAGGGGACCGTCGTCCAGCGCTGGATGTCGGGGTCCTGACACGCCTGATGGACCGCTTCCGTGTCACTGTCGGTGAAGGTGCGCAGCAGCAGGCGCTCGGTGGTGAGGGTGATCGGCTCCATGACCGGATTCTCCGGTCACCGGGGGAGCGGTGCGAGCACTTTTCCTCTCCGTCCGCGGCACCTTCCACGGCTCCCGCGCGTTCTCAGAGCGGGTGACAGCGGGCCTGCCGGACCGCGCACCTCCCGACCCAGCGGGGTCCTCGCTTACGATGGCCGTTGCGGTGGGGCCCGCCTGCCGTGCCCGCGCCGGCGTTCACCACGACCCAGCCAGGCCCGATCGGCAAGGAGACCAGCCTCAGTGTCCGTCTTCAACAAGCTCATGCGTGCAGGCGAAGGCAAGATCCTGCGCAAACTGCACCGCATCGCGGACCAGGTCAACTCCATCGAAGAGGATTTCGTGAGCCTCTCCGACGCCGAGTTGCGGGCGCTCACGGAGGAGTACAAGGAGCGCTTCGCCAATGGCGAGACCCTTGACGATCTGCTTCCCGAGGCGTTCGCCACCGTCCGCGAGGCGTCCAAGCGCGTCCTCGGCCAGCGTCCCTACGACGTTCAGCTGATGGGCGGCGCCGCGCTGCACCTCGGCTATGTCGCCGAGATGAAGACCGGTGAGGGCAAGACCCTCGTCGGCACCCTTCCGACGTATCTCAACGCGCTCTCCGGCAAGGGCGTGCATCTGATCACGGTCAACGACTACCTCGCCGAGCGCGACTCCGAGGTGATGGGCCGGATTCACAATTTCCTCGGCCTGACCGTGGGCTGCATCCTCGCGAACATGACCCCGGCCCAGCGCCGTGAGCAGTACGCGTGCGACATCACCTACGGCACGAACAACGAGTTCGGCTTCGACTATCTGCGCGACAACATGGCGTGGTCCCAGGACGAGCTGGTCCAGCGCGGCCACAACTTCGCCGTGGTCGACGAGGTCGACTCGATCCTCGTCGACGAGGCCCGTACGCCGCTGATCATCTCCGGCCCCGCCGACCAGGCCACCAAGTGGTACGGGGACTTCGCCAAGCTGGTGAAGCGCCTGACCAAGGGCGAGCCCGGCAACCAGCTCAAGGGCATCGAGGAGACCGGCGACTACGAGGTCGACGAGAAGAAGCGGACCGCCGCCATCCATGAGGCCGGTGTCGCCAAGGTCGAGGACTGGCTCGGCATCGACAACCTCTACGAGTCGGTGAACACCCCGCTCGTCGGCTACCTCAACAACGCCATCAAGGCGAAGGAACTCTTCAAGAAGGACAAGGACTACGTCGTCATCGACGGCGAAGTCATGATCGTCGACGAGCACACCGGCCGTATCCTCGCCGGCCGCCGCTACAACGAGGGCATGCACCAGGCGATCGAGGCGAAGGAAGGGGTGGACATCAAGGACGAGAACCAGACCCTCGCCACGATCACCCTCCAGAACTTCTTCCTTCTCTACGGCAAGCTGTCCGGAATGACCGGTACGGCGATGACCGAGGCGGCCGAGTTCCACCAGATCTACAAGCTCGGTGTCGTCCCCATCCCGACCAACCGGCCCATGGTCCGCAAGGACCAGTCGGACCTGATCTACCGCACCGAGGTCGCCAAGTTCGCGGCCGTCGTGGACGACATCGCCGAGAAGCACGAGAAGGGCCAGCCGATCCTGGTCGGCACCACCTCGGTCGAGAAGTCCGAGTACCTCTCGCAGCAGCTCAACAAGCGCGGTGTCCAGCACGAGGTGCTCAACGCCAAGCAGCACGACCGTGAGGCGACCATCGTCGCCCAGGCCGGCCGCAAGGGCGCCGTCACGGTCGCGACCAACATGGCCGGCCGCGGCACCGACATCAAGCTCGGCGGCAACCCGGACGACCTCGCCGAGGCGGAGCTGCGCCAGCGGGGCCTGGACCCGATCGAGCACGTCAAGGAGTGGGCCGCGGCCCTGCCCGACGCGCTGGAGCGGGCCGAGCAGGCCGTGAAGGCCGAGTTCGAGGAGGTCAAGGACCTCGGCGGGCTCTATGTGCTGGGCACCGAGCGCCATGAGTCCCGGCGTATCGACAACCAGCTGCGCGGCCGTTCCGGCCGTCAGGGCGACCCGGGCGAGTCCCGGTTCTACCTCTCGCTCGGTGACGATCTGATGCGCCTGTTCAAGGCCCAGATGGTCGAGCGCGTGATGGCCATGGCGAATGTTCCCGACGATGTCCCGATCGAGAACAAGATGGTGACCCGCGCCATCGCCTCCGCCCAGTCGCAGGTCGAGCAGCAGAACTTCGAGACCCGCAAGAACGTCCTGAAGTACGACGACGTCCTCAACCGGCAGCGCAAGGTCATCTACGCCGAGCGCCGCCGTGTCCTGGAGGGCGAGGACCTCCAGGAGCAGATCGCCCACTTCATGGACGACACCATCGACGCCTACATCCAGGCGGAGACCGTCGAGGGCTTCGCGGAGGAGTGGGACCTCGACCGGCTGTGGAGCGCCTTCAAGCAGCTCTACCCGGTGAAGACCGGCATCGAGGACCTGGAGGACGCGGCCGGTGACCGCGCCGGGATCACCGGCGAGTTCATCGCCGAGTCGATCAAGGACGACATCCACGCGCAGTACGCGGAGCGCGAGAAGCAGCTCGGCTCGGACATCATGCGCGAGCTGGAGCGCCGTGTGGTGCTCTCGGTCCTGGACCGCAAGTGGCGCGAGCACCTCTACGAGATGGACTACCTCCAGGAGGGCATCGGTCTGCGCGCCATGGCGCAGAAGGACCCGCTCGTGGAGTACCAGCGCGAGGGCTTCGACATGTTCACCGCGATGATGGACGGCATCAAGGAGGAGTCCGTCGGCTATCTGTTCAACCTGGAGGTCCAGGTCGAGCAGCAGGTCGAGGAGGTCCCGGTCGAGGACGCCGCCGACCGTCCCTCGCTGGAGAAGAAGGACACGGTTCCCGCCGCGCGGCCCGAGATCCGCGCCAAGGGCCTGGAGGCCCCGCAGCGTCCGGACCGGCTGCACTTCTCCGCGCCCACGGTGGACGGCGAGGGCGGTGTGATCGAGGGCGACTTCGACACCGACGGACAGCCCGCCCGCTCCGAGTCGGACGGGATGACGCGCGCCGAGCGGCGCAAGGCCCAGAAGAGCTCGGGCCGCCGCCGCAAGAAGTAGCACCGCCCGCCCCGTTCGCGGGGCGGGGGATCACCGGTATCGGGCCGGACGCCACAGCGGCGTCCGGCCCGATGTCCGTTCCCGGTGTGTCCGGGGTGGCTTCTGTGGCCCTGTGGGGCCCGGGGCCACCCGGGGGGCGGAGAAAGGACCGGTGCGGGTTCCGCGGGCCCCTGGGGGCCTCCGGCGGGCTCCGGGCGCGGGCTCGGGGGGCTCCCGGGCCCCCGGGCGGGCTCGCGGGGGCCTCCGGGGGGCTACTCCCGGGCGGCGGCGAGGGCGGCGCGCTCGCCGCCCAGCTCCACGGCCGAGCAGCGCCAGCGCCGGTCCGGGCCCTGCTCCAGCCGGAAGGCCATCGCGCTGACCCGGTCGCCCGAGCCGATCCGGGCGAATGCCTCGATCACGCCGGGGCCGGGGTGGAACTCGCCGCAGTGCCGGAGGACCGGCATCACCCGGTCGGCGGGCAGCAGCGGCGCGCCCGGCGCCAGCCGCACCAGCTGCTCGTACGCCTCACCGGCGGTGTGGCCCAGCATCCAGTGCACCGGGCGCTGACCGCTGAGCACCGCGAGAAGGCGTTCGGCGAACCAGTAGTGCGGGCGCTGCCGCCGCGCGCGGGCCACCGCCGACGCCGTGACCCCGGCGGGTCGGCGCTGGTCGTGTCGCCCCGTCGGCCTCGTCCTGTTCATGCGTGTCCCCCCTGCTCACCGGGCCGGACCTCTCGATACCGGCCAGTAACTTGTTGGGGGATCTTCTACGGGGTCCCCCGCCGGGCCCGCAATGGGCGGGCGGCGCGGGGGAGGCGGCCCGGAAAGTTCACCGAACCGGGTGAAGGAGGCCGCCTCCGGCCCCGGGAACACCGGGGACGCGGGGGTGAACCGGGGGTGCGCGGGTGACGGCGGGCCGGGGTGGAGCGGCAGCCCGAAAGAGTTACCTCCCCCGTATCCTGAGGTCGCCTCCCGACGACGAAAGCGGCCATCCCATGCGTGTGTACGTTCCCCTGACCCTCTCCGGTCTCGCAGCGGCGCACACGGAGGGCGAACTGGGCCCCGGCCCGGTGACCGCGTACGGCGTCACGCCGGGGCTGCGCGAGTGGTACGTCTCCGACGACGTCGAGGAGCTGGAGTACGCGGCCCTCGGCCGGGCGGCGGCGGCCTCGCTCCGGCTGCTCGCCGACGCCCCGGAGGAGCAGGGCCGGCGGGTCGTCGTCGCCGTGGACGTGCGCGACCAGGACGCGGCGGCCGACCCCGGCCGGCCGTCCGCCCCGGGCTCGCCCGGGCGGCTGCGGATCGCCTCCGCGGTGCCGCTGACCGGCGCGGCGGCGGTGCATGTCGACGCGGACGACGCGGTCGCCGATGTCACCGCGGCGGCCCGCGCGCTGGAGGCCGCCGACCAGGGCGACGCGGGCGCCCAGCTCACGGTCGACGGGGCCGAGGACCATGAGCTGCTCTGGTACGGAGTGCAGGAGATCCCGGCCCTGCTGTCCTGAGCCGTACCGCTCCGACCTGCGCGTTCTCAAGGAGATCAGCCGATTGTCGGACCCGGCGGGTACGGTTTTCGCATGGGGAATCACATGGGGAACAGCGCGCTGACGACGGGGCGCCCGGGGGCGTCCGCCGCCACCCACCTGGTCTGGGACTGGAACGGCACCCTGCTCGACGACGTGACCGCGGTCATCGCCGCGACCAACGCCGCCTTCGCAGAGATCGGCCTCGGCCTCGAACCCATCACCCTGGAGCGGTACCGCGAGCTGTACTGCATACCGATCCCCCTCTTCTACGAGCGGCTGATGGGCCGGCTGCCGACCGCCGCCGAGTGGGAGCTGATGGACGGCGCCTTCCACCGGCACTACATCGAGCAGCGCACCGGCTGCGGGCTGACGAGCGGCGTCGAGCTGCTGCTCGACCAGTGGCGGCTCGCGGGCCACAGCCAGTCCCTGCTGAGCATGTACGAGCACGACCAGCTCGTCCCGGTCGTGCGCGGATACGGCATCGAGAGCCACTTCGTCCGGGTCGAGGGCCGCAAGGGCCCCTCCGGCGGCTCGAAGGCGCTGCACATGGAGCGCCACCTCCGGGCGCTCGCCGACACCGCGCCCCCGGAGCGCACCGTGGTGATCGGGGACGCGGTGGACGACGCCGTGGCCGCCGCGCACGTCGGCGCGCGAGCGGTGCTCTACACGGGCGGGTCGCACAGCAGGGCCAGTCTGGAAGCGGTGGGGGTGCCGGTGGTGGACACCCTCCAGGAAGCGGTGGACGAGGCGATACGCCTGGTGGCGTGAGGCCGTCCCCGCCACCCGCGCCGCACGCCACCGCGCCCCCCCGCCACCGCAACCCCCCCCCGCCACCCGCCTCGCCCCAGCGGCACCGGGCCCCGCGGCGGGCCTCACACCGGCGGCCCCGGGCGGCCCCGCACCGGGCGCCTCCCGGTGCGCGGGCCCGGCCGGGTCTCAGCCCTTCGACTTCAGCACCTTGAGGAACTCCCGCATCCACGCCGGGTGGTCCGGCCAGGCGCGGGAGGAGACCAGGGTGCCGTCCACCACCGCCTCCGCGTCCTGGAAACTCGCCCCCGCCGCCTGCATATCCGGTTCCAGGGCGGGATAGGCGGTCACCCGGCGGCCCTCCAGGCCACCGGCCGCCGCCGTCAGCAGCGGGCCGTGGCAGATCTGGGCCACCGGCTTGTCCGCGTCGAAGAAAGCCTTGGTGATCTTGCGCAGCTCCGGGTCGTTCCGCAGATACTCCGGGGCGCGACCGCCCGGGATCACCAGCGCCGCGTACTGCCCGGGATCGACCTCCGAGAAGGCCAGATCGGCGGGCCAGGTGTACCCCGGCTTCTCGGTGTAGGTGTCGAAGCCCGGCTCGAAGTCGTGCACGACGAACCGGAGCTTCTTCCGGGTGGGGGCCGCGATGTGCACCTCGTACCCCTCCTCCAGCAGCCGCTGGTAGGGGTAGAGGACTTCCAGCGACTCGGCGGCGTCGCCGGTGACGATCAGGACCTTGGCTGCCATCTGGCTGCTCCCGGGGTCGGACTGAACGGAAAGGACGGTTCGGGTGACGCAGTGCCGCCGGGGGCGACCGTGTGTCATCACCGACAAACTGCACCGTCAGGGAGTGCTTGCCAAGAGGGCCTGTGTCGCTGCGCAGAGTGTCAAACTTCTCACCCCGCTTTTGTACACATAAGGCTCATGACGCTTCGGGGGTGCGGGGCGATAGCCTGGAGCCGTGATCAGCGCGATACGCCCTGGGGGCAGCGAAGCCCCCGGCCTGCGCCCGGAACGCCACCGCGTCCGGGCGATCGGTGATCCCCCGGTGCCGGCCCCCTCGTTGAATTTTGTCGAATGCGGTCCGGACCACTCTCATCGCGGCATACCGTCGACCACGACCGGACACCCCGTGTCGTGGCGTCGCGTCGCATCTTCCACCTACGTCACGCAACGGCGCGCGACAGGAGCCAGAGGACATGCAGACCAAGCTGGACGAAGCCAAGGCCGAGCTGCTCGCACGGGCGGCCCGGGTAGCTGAGAACAGTCCCGGCTGGGGGCACCTCCCCGCCGGGTCCGAGCGGGAGCAGCGTCCGGACCGGGACACCCTGCTCGGCTACCTCCAGCGCTACTACCTGCACACGGCACCCGAGGACCTCACCGACCGCGACCCGGTCGACGTCTACGGGGCGGCGTTCTCCCACTACCGGCTGGCGGAGAACCGGCCGCAGGGCACGGCCAATGTGCGGGTCCACACCCCGACCGTCGAGGAGAACGGCTGGACGTGCAGCCACTCCGTCGTCGAGGTGGTCACCGACGACATGCCCTTCCTGGTGGACTCGGTCACCAATGAGCTCTCCCGGCAGAACCGCGGCATCCATGTCGTGATCCACCCGCAGGTCACGGTCCGCCGCGATGTGACCGGCAGGCTCATCGAGGTTCTCCACAGCGACGAGCACAGCAAGCACACCAAGGGGAACCGTGCCCTCCCGCACGATGCCCTGGTCGAGTCCTGGATTCATGTCGAGATCGACCGCGAGACCGACCGCGCCGACCTCAAACAGATCACCTCCGACCTGCTGAGGGTCCTCTCGGACGTGCGCGAGGCCGTCGAGGACTGGGAGAAGATGCGCGACGCCGCGCTGCGCATCGCCGACGAGCTGCCGAAGGAGCCGATCGCCGCCGATCTGCTCGACCAGGACGTGGAGGAGACCCGCGAGCTGCTGCGCTGGCTCGCCGCCGATCACTTCACCTTCCTCGGCTACCGCGAGTATCAGCTGACCACGGACGACGCGCTGGCCGCGGTCCCCGGGACCGGCCTCGGCATCCTCCGCTCCGACCCGCACCACAGCGAGGACGACCCGCACCCGGTCAGCCCCTCCTTCAGCCGGCTGCCCGCCGACGCCCGCGCCAAGGCCCGTGAGCACAAGCTCCTCGTCCTCACCAAGGCCAACAGCCGCGCCACCGTCCACCGGCCCAGCTATCTCGACTACGTCGGGGTCAAGAAGTTCGACGACGACGGCAATGTCATCGGTGAGCGCCGCTTCCTGGGCCTGTTCTCCTCCGCCGCGTACACCGAGTCCGTCCGCCGGGTGCCGGTCGTCCGGCGCAAGGTCGCCGAGGTCCTCGAAGGCGCGGGCTTCTCGCCCAACAGCCACGACGGCCGCGACCTGATCCAGATCCTGGAGACCTACCCCCGGGACGAGCTGTTCCAGACCCCCGTCGACCAGCTCCGCACCATCGTCACCAGCGTGCTCTACCTCCAGGAGCGGCGCCGGCTGCGGCTCTACCTCCGCCAGGACGAGTACGGCCGCTACTACTCGGCCCTCGTCTACCTGCCGCGCGACCGCTACACCACCGGGGTGCGGCTGCGGCTGATCGACATCCTCAAGGAGGAGCTGGGCGGCACCAGCGTCGACTTCACCGCGTGGAACACGGAATCGATTCTCTCCCGTATCCACTTCGTCGTCCGCGTCCCCCCGGGCACCGAGCTGCCGCACCTCACCGACGCCGACACCGAGCGCATCGAGGCACGGCTGGTCGAGGCCGCCCGCTCCTGGGCCGACGGCTTCGCCGACGCGCTCACCGCCGAGCTGGGCGAGGAGCACGCCGCCGAGCTGCTGCGCCTGTACGGCAACGCCTTCCCCGAGGGCTACAAGGCCGACCACTCCCCGCGCGCCGCCGTCGCCGACCTGGTCCACCTCGAAGCGCTCACCAGCTCCGGCCGGAACTTCGCCCTCTCCCTCTACGAGCCGGTCGGCGCGGCCCCCGGCGAGCGCCGCTTCAAGATCTACCGCACCGGTGAGCAGGTCTCGCTCTCCGCCGTGCTGCCGGTGCTCCAGCGCCTCGGCTGCGAGGTCGTGGACGAGCGGCCGTACGAGCTGCGCTGCTCCGACCGCTCCGTCGCCTGGATCTACGACTTCGGTCTGCGGATGCCGCCCACCGCCGGCAACGGCGACTACCTGGGCGACGACGCCCGGGAGCGGTTCCAGGACGCGTTCGCCGCCGTCTGGACCGGTGACGCGGAGAACGACGGCTTCAACTCGCTGGTCCTGGGCGCCGGTCTGACCTGGCGGCAGGCGATGGTGCTCCGCGCCTACGCCAAGTACCTCCGCCAGGCGGGAGCCACCTTCAGCCAGGACTACATGGAGGACACCCTCCGCACCAACGTCCACACCACCCGGCTGCTGATCTCCCTCTTCGAGGCCCGGATGTCCCCCGAGCGCCAGCGCGCGGGCACCGAGCTGACCGATGGGCTCCTCGAAGAGCTGGACGGTGCGCTGGACCAGGTCGCCAGCCTCGACGAGGACCGCATCCTGCGCTCCTTCCTCACCGTGATCAAGGCCACACTGCGGACGAACTACTTCCAGGGCGCCGCCGGAGCCGGCGACAACACGGGCGACACCCGGGCCGAGGGCGCCACCAAGGGCAAGACCAAGGCCAAGGGCCCGGGCGACGCCAAGGGCAAGCGGACCCACCACGGCTATGTGTCGATGAAGTTCGACCCGCAGGCCATCCCCGACCTCCCCGCGCCCCGCCCGGCGTTCGAGATCTGGGTCTACTCCCCCCGGGTCGAGGGCGTGCATCTGCGCTTCGGCAAGGTGGCGCGCGGCGGGCTGCGCTGGTCCGACCGGCGGGAGGACTTCCGTACGGAGATCCTCGGCCTGGTCAAGGCGCAGATGGTCAAGAACACGGTGATCGTGCCGGTGGGCGCCAAGGGCGGCTTCGTCGCCAAGCAGCTCCCCGACCCGTCCGTGGACCGGGACGCCTGGCTCGCCGAGGGCATCGGCGCCTACAAGACCTTCATCTCCGCCCTGCTCGACATCACCGACAACATGGTCGCGGGCGAGGTCGTGCCGCCCGCCGACGTGGTGCGCCACGACGAGGACGACACCTATCTCGTCGTCGCCGCCGACAAGGGCACCGCGTCCTTCTCCGACATCGCCAACGAGGTCGCGGTCGCCTACGACTTCTGGCTCGGCGACGCCTTCGCCTCCGGCGGCTCCGCCGGATACGACCACAAGGGCATGGGCATCACCGCGCGCGGCGCGTGGGAGTCCGTCAAGCGGCACTTCCGCGAGCTGGGCCACGACACCCAGACCGAGGACTTCACCGTCGTCGGCGTCGGCGACATGTCCGGCGATGTCTTCGGCAACGGCATGCTGCTCAGCGAGCACATCCGGCTGGTGGCCGCGTTCGACCACCGCCATATCTTCATCGACCCGAACCCGGACGCCGCCACCTCCTACGCCGAGCGCCGCCGCCTCTTCGAGCTGCCCCGCTCCAGCTGGGCCGAGTACGACAAGAAGCTGCTCTCGGCGGGCGGCGGCATCCACCCCCGTACCGCCAAGTCCATCCCGGTCAACGCGCACATTCGGGCCGCCCTCGGCATCGGTGCCGAGGTCTCCAAGCTCACCCCCGCCGAGCTGATGAAGGCGATCCTCCAGGCCCCCGTGGACCTGATGTGGAACGGCGGAATCGGTACGTATGTGAAGGCGACGGGCGAGTCCAACGCGGATGTCGGCGACAAGGCCAACGACGCCATCCGGGTCAACGGCGACGACATGCGGGCCAAGGTCGTCGGCGAGGGCGGCAACCTCGGACTGACCCAGCTCGGCCGGATCGAGTTCGCCCGCAGCGGCGGTCCCGAGGGCACCGGCGGCCGGGTCAACACCGACGCCATCGACAACAGCGCCGGTGTGGACACCTCCGACCACGAGGTGAACATCAAGATCCTGCTCAACGCCCTCGTGACGGACGGCGACATGACCGTCAAGCAGCGCAATCTGCTGCTGGCGGAGATGACCGACGAGGTCGGCGCCCTGGTGCTGCGCAACAACTACGCGCAGAACGTCGCCCTCGCCAACGCCGTCGCCCAGTCGCCCTCCCTCCTCCACGCCCACACCCGCTTCATGCGGCGCCTGGGCCGGGACGGGGCGCTGGACCGCTCGCTGGAGTTCCTGCCCAACGACCGGCAGATCCGTGAGCTGCTCAACAACGGCAGGGGGCTGAGCCAGCCGGAGCTGGCCGTCCTCCTCGCGTACACCAAGATCACGGTCGCGGACGAGCTGATCGGGACGAGCCTGCCCGACGACCCGTATCTGCGCCGGCTGCTGTACGCGTACTTCCCCAGGCCGCTGCGGGAGAAGTTCACCGAGGCCGTGGAGAACCACGCGCTGCGCCGGGAGATCATCACCACCGTCCTGGTCAATGACACCGTGAACACCGGTGGCTCCACCTTCCTGCACCGGCTGCGGGAGGAGACGGGCGCGTCGATCGAGGAGGTCGTCCGCGCGCAGACCGCCGCCCGGGAGATCTTCGGCCTCAGCTCGGTGTGGGACGCGGTGGAGGCCCTGGACAACAAGGTCGCGGCCGATGTCCAGACCCGGGTCAGGCTGCACTCCCGCCGGCTCGTCGAGCGCGGCACCCGCTGGCTGCTGGGCAACCGGCCGCAGCCGCTCCAGCTGGAGGAGACCATCGGGTTCTTCGCGACCCGGGTGGAGCAGGTCTGGGCCGAGCTGCCCAAGATGCTGCGCGGCGCCGATCTGGAGTGGTACCAGCGCATTCTGCAGGAGCTGACCGACGCGGGCGTGCCGGAGGAGCTGGGGCTGCGGGTGGCCGGATTCTCCTCCGCCTTCCCGACGCTGGACATCGTCGCCATCGCCGACCGGACCCAGAAGGAGCCGATGGCGGTCGCCGAGGTCTACTACGACCTCGCCGACCGGCTGCGGATCACCCAGCTGATGGACCGGATCATCGAGCTGCCGAGGGCCGACCGCTGGCAGTCGATGGCCCGTGCGTCGATCCGTGAGGACCTGTACGCGGCCCACGCGATGCTGACGGCCGATGTCCTCTCGGTGGGCAACGGCGCCTCGACCCCCGAGGAGCGGTTCAAGAGCTGGGAGGAGCAGAACGCCTCGATCCTGGGCCGGGCGCGGACGACACTGGAGGAGATCCAGGGCTCGGACACCTTCGACCTGGCGAATCTGTCGGTCGCGATGCGGACGATGCGGCAGTTGCTGCGCACCCACAGCTAGGGTCCGCGGCCGGGAGCACCGGGAGCACCGGGAGCACCGGGAGCACCGGGAGCACTGGGAGCACCGGGAGTACCGGGAGCGCGGAGAGCGCGCAGGGGCGCCCGCCACCCTTCGGGGAGGCGGGCGCCCTCGCGTATCCACCCGTTGTCCGCACCGCACCGCACCGCACCGCACCGGCCCGGCCGGGTCCTCTCGTCCGGGACCTCGTCCGTCTCCGCCTCCGGGGAGTCATCAGAGCGCGAGCGGGGCGGGCCACGGATTCCCACGAGCCGGCGCGCGGGCTGTAACGATCGGCCCCGCCGCACCACTTCTCCATGACAGATCGAACCCGGAGGGGACGGAGGTGCGGGCGGTGGCCGAGGAAGCGGACCGCTTCACCGCGATGTACGACGCCTGCCGCGGGCGGGTGTGGGCCTATGTGGTCAGCAGAGCCGGCCGGCAGGTCGCCGACGAGGTGGTGAGCGAGACCTTCGCCGTCGCCTGGCGGCGCTGGGCCGATGTGCCGGGGGAGCCCCTGCCCTGGCTGCTGGGCGTGGCCCGCAATGTGCTGCGGGACACCGTGCGGGCGGAGATCAGACGGGAGTCGTTCGCCGCCGAGCTGGGGGAGTGGACCGAGCGCTCGGCAGGCGCCGGCACGGGCGATATCGCCGACGATGTGGCGGATCGGAACGCGCTGCTCAGAGCCCTGGCGACCCTGCCCGACGACGACCGGGAGGTGCTGGTCCTCGCGGCCTGGCACGGGCTCGGGCCCGCCGAGGCGGCCCGGGTCGTCGGCTGCTCGGCGGCGGCGATGCGGGTCCGGCTGCACCGGGCGCGCAGACGGCTGACCAGAGCCGTCGACCACGCCGCGCCCCAGCGGCGGGCCGGGAGCCCCGCGCCGAACGGGGGCGGCGCCCCGCCACACGTACCGGACCGCGAGGCGCCGAAGGCACCGGCGCGCGCGGCGGACGGCCGGGTTCAGCTCGTACGAGAGGAAGTGTGAAGGATGAGACACGATGTTCTGCGGCGGCTGGCGGCAGCCCGTCCGGCGCATCTGGACCCCGAGGCACCGGCCGGAGAGGGTGTCAGGGAACGGGAGCTGGCGGCGGCCATGGCGGGCGACCGGGCCACCCACCGTACCCACGGCGCGCACGGCACCCGCGGCGCGGCCGGTGTGCGGCGGGAGCGTACGGCGGCGGGGACGGGAAGCGGACGGACGGGTCCCGGGAGGCTGCTCAGTCCCCGGTGGGGCATCGGGCTGGCCTCGGCCGCGACCGCCGCCGTGCTCGGGGTGACGCTGCTGCCCGCCGGGGACGGCGGGTCGTCCGCGCCCGGCACCGCCCGCGACGCCGCCCGTGAAGCAGGTCAGGGCACCCTCGGTGACGGCGCGTCCGGCGGGGCCTATCTGCTGGCCGCCGCCGAGCGCCAGGAGGCCGGGGGCGACCCGGCCGGCGATGGCGCCTTCTGGTACCAGAAGGAGCGCCACGGCGCGATGTTCCGGGTGCCCGGGGCGAACGGCGGCCCCGGATATGTGGTCGACGACCGGTACGAGTCCCGGGAGTGGCTGGCCCGGGACGCCAACCGGCGCTGGTCCCGGACCACCGGCATCGGCGCCCGCCCCGCGTCCCTCGGGGACGAACGTGCCTGGCGGCAGTCCGGCGCGCCCCGTGCCTGGGATGTCTTCACCGGCTTCGGGAAGCTCCGCCACGAGGCGTCGGGCCTCATCGCCCAGGACGCTCCCGGCGGCAGCGGGGACACCATGCCGATGGGCGAGATCCAGATCAGGCAACTGCGCGGCCTGCCCACCGACGTCGAGGGGCTGCGCGAGCGGCTGCACGAACTCGTCGACGAGGAGTACAACGCCCCGGCGCGCCATCTGCGCGAACTGGTGGCGGCGAAGGCGCTGGAGATCGCGGTCGGCATGCCCGCGGGACCGGAGCTGCGGGCCGCCGCGTACCGCCTGCTCGCCGCCGAGCCCGGGGTCCGCGCCCTGGGGGAGATCAAGGACCGCTCGGGCCGTCCCGGGTACGGGGTCGCCCTGCCCAGCCCCGGAGGCATCGAACGCCGGATCGTGCTCGACAAGAGGACCGGGGCCCCGCTCGGCACCCTCACCGTGGCCACCCGGGACGATCACGACCGGGTGAAGGGCGAGGTCATCGAGTACACGACCCATCTGGAACAGAGCTGGACGGACACGCCTCCGCCGTTCGACCGCGACGAACAGCCGGAGATCGAGCTTCCGTACGACCCGGAGAACCCTCGGTACGACCCCGCGAAGGGAGCCCCCGAGCCGGGGTCCGGGTCCGCCGCCCCGCTGGCGCCGCGCGGCTGACCCGCCGGCGGGTCCGACGGGGTGCTCCGCCGGACCCGCCGGACCCGCCGCACCCGCCGCACCGCCCGGAGGCCGCCCCGCCGCCTGACCACCGGCGGGCGGCCCTCGGGCGGTGCGGCGGCGACGGCCGGGGCCCCGGCCGCCCGGCCCCGGCCGCCCGGGGCGCCGCGGGCGGTCAGACGGTCGTCAGCCAGAGCCGCCGGCAGGAGAGCACCGCCGCCACCAGCAGCAGCCCATTGCGGAGCACCATCAGCAGACACCCCACCGGGGTGCCGTCGATGACATCGTCGTACAGCAGCGGGAAGACCAGCGCGCTGAGCACCGCCGCGGGCACCATCAGCAGCGCCACCAGGCGCTGGGTGGTGTGCCGGGAGGTCAGACAGACCGCCGCCAGACCCAGCAGCCAGATCATGTACTGCGGGCTGATGACCCGGCTGGTGACCGTGAAGAGGAGCACGGCGGCGAACGCGGCATCATAGGGCGTGGCCGGATTCCAGCGGCGGGCCCTGATCCGCCACAGCACCAGCCAGCAGAGCGCGCCCAGGCTCAGCGCCAGCGAGAGCCGCGCCATCGAGGTGACGTACGGGCCGGTGAACTCGAACGCCCCGTACTGGAAGGCGACCTCGCCCGGCCACCCCCATCTCCGCGCCAGCAGCAGCGCGGTCCCGCCCAGCGACTCGATCTGCACTCCGCGCGCGCCCTGCTGCCGGAGAAAGTCCAGGGGGTGGCTGAATCCGGTCAGCAGTACGGCCATCAGCACGGCGGCGGAGGCGGCGGCCGAGCCCCAGACGGCCCGGGTGGTACGCCCCCGGGGCGTACCCAGGACGGTCAGCAGCGGCCACACCTTGATCAGCGCCCCGATTCCCGCGAGCGCACCGCCCAGATGCGGCCGGCCGCGCAGGGCGAGCAGGGCGAGGACGGCGACGGCGGTGACGGGCACGTCGTAGCGGGCGAGCGGCAGATTCAGCAGCAGCGGCAGCGCGCACACCCAGAGCCAGGCGCCCTGTGTGCCGGCCCGCGCCAGGGCGGCCGTGACGACGGCGTCCGCGAGCAGCACCACGACCACGAACGCCTGGAAGTACGTCAGCCAGGGCAGCGCGGCGGGCGACAGGAAGACCACCGCCGCGCCCGGGGGGTACTGCCAGGTCACATCGCCCAGGGGGAAGGCCCCGTGGACGAGTTGTCCGTACCAGCTCCGGTAGAGCCGGTGGACCTCGCCGGCCACGCCCGAGTCGCCCAGCCGGTCGATGAGCAGCAGGGCGAGCATCCCGAGGCGGGTGACGGTCCAGACGGCGGCCAGCGCGAGGGCGGGCCGGGGCCGGGGACCGGTCTCCTCCGGGTCCCGGAGGAGAAGGAGGGCAGGCGGCAGCGAGGCGAACCGATGGGGCGTCATCGGCCGGTACTTTAGTCCGCTTTGGTGTACTTTCTAGCTATTTCTGGATCGGCGGATCGTGCGCGGCGAGAAGGCATGCGGCGAGAAGGCATACGGCGGAAGTCGGCATACGGCGGGAAGTCGGCGCGCGGCGAGGAGTCGGCGCGCGGCGGGATGGGGCCCTGCGGGAGGTGCTCGGCCGGACGTGCTCGGCGGGAGCCACCCTGCGGGAGGCGCCCGGGGGCGTGTCCCGCCACCCGCCGACGCCGGCCGGGTACGGGGCGCACCCCCGTGCCGCCCCGGACCCGGCCCGCGTCGCCGCGCCGGCCGCTACTTCACCGCCCCGGCCATCACCCCCGAGACGAACTGCTTCTGGAAGGCGAAGAACACGGCCAGCGGAATGATCAGGGACAGAAACGCCCCCGGCGCGAGCACGTCGATGTTGTTCCCGAACTGCCGCACCTGCCGCTGGAGGGCGACCGTGATCGGCGCGCTCTGGGAGTCCGCGAAGATCAGCGCGACCAGCATGTCGTTCCAGACCCACAGGAACTGGAAGATGCCCAGCGAGGCGATGGCCGGCGCCCCCAGGGGCAGCACCACCCGGGCGAAGAGGCGCAGCTCACCCGCCCCGTCCAGCCGTGCGGCCTCCAGCAGCTCCCGGGGGATCTCGGCGAAGAAGTTCCGCAGCAGGAAGATGGCGAACGGCAGACCGAACGCCACATGGAAGAGGACCACCCCGAGCGTGGTCTCGAAGAGCCCGACCTCGCCGAAGAGCCTGGACACCGGGACCAGCGCCACCTGCACCGGGACCACCAGCAGCCCCACGACCACCATGAACCACCAATCGCGGCCCGGGAAGTCCATCCAGGCGAAGGCGTACCCCGCCAGCGAGCCGATCACCACCACCAGCACCGTCGCCGGGACGGTGATCATGACGCTGGAGAACAGCGAGTCGGTGATGGCCTCGTTCTCCAGCAGCCGGGAGTAGTTCTCGGTGGTCAGTTCGGCGGGTGCGCTGAACACCCGCCACCAGCCGCTCTCCGCGATGTCGGACGGGCCGCGCAGCGAGGAGATCAGCAGGCCGAAGGTGGGCATCAGCCAGAAGAGGGCCACCACCACCAGGAACACCCGCATCACACCGCCGGCGGCACCGGCCGCGATCCGCGCCGGGAGTGAGCGCTCTGCCTTCGCCACGCCGTTCGCCGTGGTCGGCGCTGTCATCGGCCCTGCTCCCTTCGCATGCGCCGGATGTTGACGTACATCACCGGAATCACCAGCAACAGCAGCAGCACCGCGATGGCGCTGCCGACGCCCAGGTGCGCGTCCGTGCCGAAGGACGAGCGGTAGAGCTGGAGGGCCAGTACGTTGGCGTCGTCCTGGGCCGAGCCCGGCGCGATGATGTAGACCAGGTCGAAGATCTTCAGGACGTTGATCATCAGGGTGACCAGCACCACCGCCAGCACCGGGGCCAGCAGCGGGACGGTGATCCGCCGGAAGACCTGCCACTCGTTCGCGCCGTCCATCCGGGCGGCCTCCAGCAGCTCGCGCGGGACGGCGGCGAGACCGGCCGCGATCAGCACCATCGCGAACCCGGCCCACATCCAGACATAGCTGCCGATGATCGCCGGGGTCACCAGCGACGGGCCGAGCCAGTCGACACCGTTGTACGGCTCCCGGAAGTTCTCGGCGGGCAGCCGCACCTGGGCGCCCTCCGCCGAGGCCGGCAGCGAGAAGGTGCCGTCCGCCGCCGCCCGGGCCGATGCCACCACCGCGCCGTCCTTCACCGCCTCCACTCTGATGCCCTTGAGCCCCCGCTCCCCGGCGTCGACGACATTGGGCCGGCCGCCGCCGCCCTTGGTGAAGTCCAGCCACGCGGTGCCGGTGATCCGGCCGTCGCCCGCTCCCGGTTCCTGGGCTCTCGCGGCCCCGGCGTCGGAGGGCATCTTCTCCGGCGGCACCCCCACCAGCGGCAGCAGCACCGGGCGGTCCGCGCTCACGGGCTCCTTGGTGACGAAGGAACCGCCGCCGCCCGCCTTCAGCGGATGCGCCGGCAGCGGATGCGCCCGCTGGAAGGTGGCCGACTCGTTGAAGGTGTCGTGCACCCCCACCCAGACCGCGTTCGCCGCGCCCCGCTCCGGGTCCTGCTCGTACACCAGCCGGAAGATGATCCCGGCGGCCAGCATCGAGATCGCCATCGGCATGAAGACGATCAGCTTGAAGGCCGTGCCCCAGCGGATGCGCTCGGTCAGTACGGCGAAGATCAGCCCCAGCACCGTGGAGACCGCCGGGGCGACCACGACCCACACCGCGTTGTTCTTCACCGCGGTCAGAATCGTGTCGTCGGTGAAGATCTCCACATAGTTGTCGAGACCGGCGAATCCACTGCCGGACTGGTCGAAGAACGACCGCTGGACCGAGTACCCGATCGGGTAGACCACGAGCGCGCCCAGCAGCACCAGCGCGGGCAGCAGAAAGCCGGCCGCGACGATTTTACGTGTGCCTGTCACGCTCTTGCGCTTCTTCGCGGGGGGTCCCGGACGCGCCGGGCCCCCCGCCGCCGTCGCGGTGGACACCCGTCAGCTCTTGTACGCCTTGGCGGCGTCGGACTCCAGCTTCCGCTGAATTCCGGCCACATCCTTCGGGTCCTTCAGAAAGTCCTGAAGGTGCTTCCAGAAGCCGCTGCCGGGCGTTCCGCCGAAGGACTGCGGCATCTGGTCCGACATATCGAACCGGAAATCGCTGTCCGCCTCGATCAGCGCCTTCGCGATGTCGCGCTGCACGTCATTCGGGTACGCATCGAGATCCAGCGACTTGTTCGGCGAGACGAACCCGCCCTCGGCGGCCTGAATCCGCGCCGCGTCGGGCGAGGCGAGGAAGGTGAGCAGCGCCTGTGCGCCCTTGCTGTCCTTGAGGGCGACGGCCGCGTCGCCACCCGTCACCACCGGCGGCTTCGAGCCAACCGCGGGGAAGGGGAACACCTTGGCGTCCGTACCGATCTCCGCGTCGGTCTGCGCGATGTTGACACCGACGAAGTCGCCCTCGAAGACCATCGCGCCCTTGGGCTGGTCGCCGCCCGTGAAGGTCTGGGTGACGGAGGCCGGGAACTCGGTCTGGAGCGCGCCGTCCGCACCGCCCGCGATCAGATTCGGCTTGCCGAACAGCTCGCCCAGGGTGGTCAGCGCCGCCTTCACGGACGCGTCGGTCCACTTGATCTCGTGCCGGCCGAGCCGGTCGTACTGGTCCGGGCCCGCCTGGGAGAGATAGATGTTCTCGAACCAGTCCGTGAGCGTCCAGCCGTCCGCCCCGGCGACCGAGACCGGCGGGACACCCGAGGCGGAGATCGTCTCGGCGGTGGCGAGGAAGTCCTTCCAGGTCTCCGGCACCTTCGCGCCCGCGTTCTCGAAGGCCGCGCTGTTGTACCAGACCAGCGACTTGTTGGCGGCCTTGTAGTAGACGCCGTACTGCTCGCCCTCGATCTGGCCGATCGTCTGCCAGCCGACCGAGTAGTTCTTCTCCAGCTGGGCCCTGGCCGCCGCGCCGACGGGCTTGGCCCACTTCCGCTCCACGGCCTGCCGGATGGCGCCCGGCTGCGGCAGCATCGCCACATCCGGCGGACTGCCGCCCGCGATCTTCGTGCCGAGGAAGTTGATGATCGGGTCCTGGGCCGGCACAAAGGTGACATCCGCCCCGGTCCGCTTCTCGAACTCGTTGAGGACCTTGACGAAGTTCTCCTGCTCCGGGCCGCTCCAGACCGCCGCGACCTGTATCTTCTCGCCGCTCAGCCTGGGCAGTTCGACGCCGGCCGCCGGCGCCCCGCTCGTGTCCTTGCCGGTGTCCGCACTGTCGCCGCCGCTCCCGCCGCTGTCACCGCAGCCGGCGAGGGCGAGGGCGGCGATGGCCGCGAACGCCACCGCGGCCCTTCCCGTGCGAAGAGGTGTGTGCATTTCTGCCCCGTCTCTCGCGTCCGCTGTCCCGTTGCCCGACAGGTGTACGCCCGGTACCGGGGGCCCGCAATAGCCGTCAGGGGACCCGAGAGCCTTTCGTGATGCCTCCGTGAGGTGAGGTCGCCCCGGTGGCGCGCCGGAGTGCGCCGGTGCCGCGGGCACCGGCCCCCGCGGCACCGCTGGTCAGGGGTGTACGGCGGAGAGGGGCGGCACCGGAGCCGCGTCCACCAGGTGGGCGGCGCGCTCCAGCGCACTGGCGAGCAGGGCCAGATCGGTCGGCCCGTTGCCCAGTTCGCGCACGGGTCGGCGGGTCGGCGGATCGCCCATGCGCTCCCACTCCAGCGGCACCACGGTCGGCCGCAGCGTCGCCGTGCGCGGGATACGGCCCGTCACCCGGCCGGCCTGGAAGGGGGTCACCCGGCCGTCCGGATGCCGCAGCCCGCCCCGGCCCGGAAGCGGATCGTCCGGTCCGGCCGACGCGGGGGGAGCGTCCAGCGCCACCCGCAGCCGGGCCGCCCGCGCGGGCTCGGTGTCCGCCGTGCGGTCCGGGCGGGCCGAGGCCGTCACCAGATGCACTCCGAGCCGCCCGCCGTGCCGGGCCACGGCCTCCAGCGCGCGGACCACCGAACCGGCCGCCGGCCGGCCCGTGCTGCCGAGAGCCGGGGCGACCAGCGCGTCGAAGTCGTCCACCAGGACCACCAGCCGGGGCAGCGGACGCTCCGACGCCGAGGACACGGCCCGCACCCGCCCGCCCGGGCGGAGCCGGAGCGTGCCGCTCGGCGCGGATTCCAGATCGCCGCGCGACGAGGGTTCGTGCGGGTCGGACGGGACGGCCGGACGGCGGCCCGCCAGCCGCTCGGTGGCATGGCGCCGGGTGTGGCTGTCGGCGAACTCCACCCCGCCCAGCAGTTCGGCGCGCCGCTTCAGCTCCGCCCCGAGGGCCTGGGCGAACGTCCGCATCCGCACCGGGTCGTTCGCCACCAGGTGCTCGGTGACATGCGGCAGCTCCGTACAGACCGCGAGCCCTTCACCGCGCCCGCCGCCCGCGCCGTCCACCAGCAGCAGACCCAGCCGGTCGGGCCGGCCCGCGGCGGCCAGCGAGGCGGCGACCGAGCGGAGCAGTTCCGTGCGCCCGCTGCCGGGCGGGCCCTCGATCAGCAGATGCGGCCCGTCCTCGGCCAGGTCGACACAGAGCGGGCCGGCCGGGCCGGTGCCCAGCACCACGGCCCCGTCGGAGGTGCCCGAGGCCCAGCGGGCCATCAGGGAGGCGGGGGTGGCGCGGGCGAGACCCAGTTCGTCCAGCAGCCGGGCCGAACGGGGCAGCGCGGTCGCGGCGCTCGGGCCGGGGCCCGGGCCCTCGGTGCGCAGCGGGGCGAGGGCGCGCGCGAACCGCTCGGCCCAGGCCGCCGACACCGCGTCCACCGCGGCCGGTGTGCCCTGGCCCGCGGGGAGCCCGCCGGCCGTGCGCAGCAGCCGCAGCGCGGTGGCCACATCGCCGCTCAGTATCGCGACGGCTCCGCACTCGCGGAAGGCGAGCGAGGCCTCGCACGCCGACTCGTAGGTCGCGGCTATGGGCGAGAGCGGTGAGGCGGCGGGTGTCTCCGCCAGCGCGATCAGATGGATGCCGGCGGCCGGGCCCACACCCGCGAGCCGGGCCATCGTCTCGCGCAGGGCGGCCGAGCCGGGGTCCCCGTCGACCACGACGACCGTGCGCCGCCCGGTGTACCGGTCGGCGGCGTCGGAGACGGTCGTACGGTCGGCGCTCGGCCAGCCGGCGCCGAGCGGGCCGTCGTCCAGCCGGCGGGTCAGCTCGGCGGCGCGGGCGGCGGCCTGGTCCCGGTCGTAGGCCAGCAGCAGCCGGCAGTCCTGGCCGTGCGCGGGCCGCAGATGGGGCAGCCAGCCGAGCCAGGACCACTCGGCCCTGCGCTCCTCCAGGCTCCGCGCCCGGTCGGCGCTGATCAGCACGATCTCCAGCCCCGCCGGCGCGTGCAGCGCGGCGAGCTGGGCCACGGCGGACCTGGCCGTGCCGGCGAGCCGCTCCCGGGGACCGGCCAGACCCAGCGAACCGGCCTCGCGCAGCCCCACGGTCACCGGCACGGACGGCAGCCCGTCCCGGTCGGCGGTGCCCAGCCGCAGCACCAGCGCCTCGGGGTGGCCGGGGCCCCGCTCCCAGAGCCGGGGCCCGGGGCCCAGGGCGGTGAGCAGTACGGCGGCGGGGTCGGGCCAGCAGTCGGCGACGGAGGCGGCGGCCACCGGCGGCGGGCCCGGCTCCGGCGCGGTCTCCTCGGCGGTCTCCTCACGGCCTCCGGTGAACCGCCGGGCCCAGGCGCCTATGCCGCGCCTGCGGGGGGCGGCCCGGGCGCCCTCCGGCTCCGGCGCCCCGGGGCCGTGCGCCTCCCCGGCGGGGAGGCCGTCGCCGGCGGCCGGGGCCGGGGTGTACTGCGCGGGCACCCGCACCACGGGGCCCGCCGCGTCCCGGGCGCTCCGGGGCGCCTCAGCGGAGGGCTCCCGGGCCGGGCCGTGGCCGGAGCCGTCGGACGATCCGTGTCCCCGGGGGGCGGGGGTGTGCGGGCCGCCGCCCGCCGCCGGGGATATGGACGCCTCCGGGCCGGGGTCGCCGCCGGCCCGGCCCGCCTCCGCGCCGGCCGGCTCCGGGCCGGGCCCCGCGCCGTCCCGCTCCGCCCCGGCCGCCGGGACCCGCAGATGCCCCTCGCCGTCGGGGACCGTGGCCAGCGGCGCCGAGCGGTCGCCCGGCGCGAGCAGGAGCGTGGACTCGCCGAGGCGCAGCAGCGCGCCCGCGGGCAGCCGCACCGGGCGGTCGCCCACCGGTCTGCCGTCCAGCGTGGTGCCGTTGGTGGAGCCGAGGTCGGCGACGGTGACCCGGCCGTCGTCCCCCACGGTCACCTCGCAGTGCAGCCGGGACACATCGGGGTCGTCGAGCGGGACATCGGCTGCGGCGGAGCGGCCGACACTGATCCGGCCGCCGTGCAGCAGATGCACCCCGCCCGCGTCGGGGCCCGCGACGACATGGAGCCGGGCGGCGGCGTCCGTCGCGCACGGGCCCACGGGGCCGGGGAGCTGGAGGGAGAGCACCGCGCCGTCGACCAGCGGCGGCTCGCCGAGGGTGCGGCGCTGGGCGTCCAGCCGCTCCTCGCCCGCGTAGACCACGACGGTGCCGTGGACATCGGGGCCCGCGACGGCGGTCGCCAGCGCGGAGGCCACGGCGGCCAGCGCCGTCCCCGCGGGTGCGGTGACGAGCACATCGCACGCGCGCGCGCCGGAGGGCCCGCGCGCGTGCGCACCGGCGGGGGTCGCGGAGCCCGCGCGGGCCGCGGCGGCCTCCGCCCCGGCGACCGCCGTCGCGGGCCCCGCCGCGGGCTGCCCGCCGCGCGGCGCGAGAACGGTCAGCCGGATCTGCATCGCCGTCAGCAATCCCTTCTGCGCGGGGTGCCCGGCAGGGGTCGCCTCGGATCGCCCCCACCCGGCAGGTCGGCGCGGCCCGTGGGGCTCCCGCCCCCACGGCTCCGCGCTGAGGGCATCCTCGCACCTGCCGCTGACAACACGCCCGGGGACTGTCAATAAGTGATCTTGATTGGTCCGCTCCGGACGGAAAAATGCCTGGTTGGGTTCTGGACCGGAAGCGGATGTTGCGTACGGCACGCGGCGGTCCGGCAACCTTCGCCGCCGAGCGGGCGTCTTCCCCGCGGGCGGGACACGGCCGCCGGCGGCGGGCCCGTGTCCCCGAGGGGCCCGGCGGAGATCACCGGGGGCGCTCCCGGACCACGGCCTGTGGACAACCGCCGGTGTTCTCGGCACAGGCCCTAAAGTGGGTCGGACACCCGGGTGGCCACAGCGGGCCCGGACCACGCAAGGACCACGATCAGCAGGGAGCGCATGACGTGCGGCCTGTAGGCAGCAAGTACCTCCTGGAGCAGCCGCTCGGACGCGGTGCCACCGGCACCGTCTGGCGTGCCCGTCAGAGGGAGACCGCGGGCGCCGAGGCGGCCGTCCCGGGCCAGCCCGGCGAGACCGTCGCGATCAAGGTCCTCAAGGAGGAGCTGGCCAACGACGCGGATGTCGTGATGCGCTTTCTGCGCGAGCGGTCCGTCCTGCTCCGGCTGACCCACCCCAATATCGTCAGGACCCGGGACCTGGTGGTCGAGGGGGATCTCCTCGCCCTGGTGATGGATCTGATCGACGGCCCGGACCTGCACCGCTATCTCCGCGAGAACGGCCCCTTCACCCCGGTCGCCGGCGCCCTGCTGACCGCCCAGGTCGCCGACGCGCTCGCCGCCAGCCACGCCGACGGGGTCGTCCACCGCGACCTGAAGCCGGCGAACGTGCTGCTGAAGACCGACGCCGACGGCCAGATGCACCCGATGCTGACCGATTTCGGCATCGCGCGCCTCGCCGACTCCCCGGGCCTCACCCGCGCGCACGAGTTCGTGGGCACCCCCGCCTATGTCGCGCCCGAGTCCGCCGAGGGGCGCCCCCAGACCTCCGCCGTCGATGTCTACGGCGCCGGCATTCTGATGTACGAGCTGGTCACCGGCCGTCCGCCGTTCGCCGGTGGCACCGCGCTGGAGGTGCTCCAGCGCCATCTCAGCGAGGAGCCCCGCCGCCCCACCACCGTCCCCGAGCCGATGTGGACGGTCATGGAGCGGTGTCTGCGCAAGGAGCCGGGGGAGCGGCCCAGCGCCGAGAACCTCGCCCGCGCGCTGCGCACCGTCGCCGCCGGGATCGGCGTCCACTCCACCCCCGCCCAGGTCGACGCGGCCCTCGGGGTGGCCGGCCTGCTCGCGCCCGACCCCGCGCCGGCCCCCGTGCCCCCGACGCCGGGCGCCGCCGACCTCACCCAGGTGCTGCCGAACAACGCGGGCTTCGACCCGAACGCGGCGACCAGCGTGATGGGGCAGACCGGCTCCCCGGCCGGTGCCGCCGACGCCACGAGCGTGCTGCCGCACACCGGGCCGCCCGGTGCCGACCCGACCGCGGTGATGCCTCCCGTACCGCCGCGTCCGGACGGCTCCCCGCAGCAGCCCGGGCCCGGGGACCCGCACCCCTGGCAGTCCCAGCTCCAGGCCGCCCGCGACCGCAACGACCAGACGCAGGTCCAGTACCTGGACCCGAGCCAGGACCCGCTGCGCCGCCGTCCGCAGCGCCAGCAGCAGCCCCACCCCCAGCAGGGCCACCCCCAGCAGCAGCACCAGCAGCACCAGCAGCCGCCGTACCCGCCCCAGCAGCAGTACGCGCCGCCGCAGCCCCAGCAGCCGCCGCAGCGTCCCCAGCCCCGCCGGCAGCGGCCCCAGCCGCAGCCGCCGCAACAGCAGCAGTACGCGCCCCAGCCGTACGCGCCGCCCCAGCAGCCGCAGCAACCCCAGCAGCCGCAGCCGCCCGCGCGGCGGGAGCCCCGGCAGCCGCGCCAGCGCAGCGCCAACCCGACCCGCATCCCGGGTCTGGGCTGCCTCAAGGGCTGTCTGGTCTCCGTGCTCATGCTCGTGGTCGCGGGCTGGCTGGTCTGGGAGCTGACCCCGCTCCAGGACTGGGTCGCCCAGGGCCAGGGGTACTGGGACGCCATCGGCGACGGCATCGCGAAGGTGACGGACTGGGTCTCCGAGCTGGGCGGCTCGGGCTCCGGCTCGGGCGGCGGCCAGTAACCGGCGGGGCGGCCTTCCTGGCCCGGTCCTCCTGGCCCGGGGCCGGCCGCCGGGTCCCGGACACCGGACCCCGCACCCGGCCGGTCCCGGGGGCGGTCCCGGCACGGCCGCGCGCTCCGGGCCACTGAATGGATTTGTCGACTTCCCGGGTCTCTTTCGTCCCGGGAAGTGAAGGTTGGCGCCATCCGGGGCACACGCGCCCCGGTTCCCCGCGTACGTTATGGGCCAACGCCAGCCGCTGAGGGAGCAGTCTTGGCACGGAATATCGGCAGCCGGTACACAGCCCACCAGATCCTCGGACGGGGCAGCGCGGGCACGGTCTGGGCGGGGGAGGGCCCCGAGGGGCCCGTCGCCGTCAAGCTGTTGCGCGAGGACCTCGCGTCCGACCAGGAGCTGGTCGGACGCTTCGTCCAGGAGCGCACCGCCCTGCTCGGACTCGACCACCCCAGGATCGTCGGGGTCCGTGATCTCGTGGTCGACGGAAACGACCTCGCGCTCGTCATGGATCTCATCCGGGGCACCGATCTGCGCACCCGTCTTGACCGCGAACGCCGGCTCGCCCCCGAGGCCGCCGTCGCGATCACCGCGGATGTCGCCGACGCCCTGGCCGCCGCGCACAAGGCCGGGGTCGTCCACCGGGACGTGAAGCCCGAGAACATCCTGCTCGACATGGAGGGACCGCTCGGCCCCGCCGGTTCGCACCCCGCCCTGCTGACCGACTTCGGCGTCGCGAAGCTCATCGACACCCCGCGCCGCACCAAGTCGTCCCGCATCATCGGAACCCCCGACTATCTGGCGCCCGAGATCGTCGAGGGGCTGCCCCCGCGGGCGGCGGTCGACATCTACGCCCTCGCGACCGTGCTCTACGAACTCCTCGCCGGCTTCACCCCCTTCGGCGGCGGCCACCCGGGCGCCGTGCTGCGCCGCCATGTCACCGAGACGGTCGTCCCGCTCCCGGGCATCCCCGACGAGCTGTGGCAGCTGATCGTGCAGTGCCTGGCCAAGGCCCCCGCCTCCCGGCTGCGCGCGTCCGAGCTGGGCACCCGGCTGCGCGAGCTGCTGCCGATGCTGGCGGGCATGCCTCCGCTGGAGGTGGACGAACCGGACACCGAGCCGGTGTCCGAGCCGTACCGCGAAGCCGCGCCCGAGCCCCAGGGCGAGGTGCGCCGCCGGGGCGCGGTCCCGCTCGTCCCCGGTGCGGCCCCCGCCGACTCCAACCGCGACACCCACACCTCCATGAGGGTCCCGGCCCCCGACGAACTGGCGGGCGGCGCCCACGGCACGGCCCGCGCCCCCCGGGCCCCCGGCCAGCGCCGCCCCGGCTCGGCCCGCAACAGGGGAACGGGGAAGGGCGCCGGCCCCGGCAGGTCCGGCGGGGTCTCCGGAGCCGTCCGCAAGCGCCGTATCACCCTGGGCGTGGCGGGCCTGGCGCTCGCCGCGGCGCTCGGCGTCGGCGGCTGGTTCGCCCTGGGCGACAGCGACCCGGAGCCCCCCGGACGCGACTCCCGGCACTCCTCGCCCACCGCGCCCTGAACCGTTTCTCTCGGATCTCGCCGGGCCCCGGGGCCGCAGCCACGGTCCGCCGCCGGCGCTCCGCGTGGGCTCCGCCCTCCGCCTCGCGATCCACGGCACCGGACCCCGCTCACCGATCCGGCCCGGTCCGAAGGAAGCCCCCTGGACCGCCCCGCCGGACCCCCGGCCCGCCCCGGCCCCGCCGGCGCCCCGGAGACCCGGCGCCCCGGCGGCGGCCCCGGGCTGCGGCGGTGGGGGCGGACCGTGGCTGCGGGCCCGGGCGGCGGACCCCGGCGGCGGCTCCGGCTGCGGCCCCGGGCGGCCGGCCCCCCTGCCGCCCGGGTCCCGGAAACACCGCTCACCAGGCCCGCCGGAGCCCGGGGAACGCCCCG
The DNA here is from genome assembly GCF_040296845.1 of Streptomyces sp. NPDC001985. Lineage (NCBI taxonomy): Bacteria > Bacillati > Actinomycetota > Actinomycetes > Kitasatosporales > Streptomycetaceae > Streptomyces > Streptomyces sp. NPDC001985. Next base: position 51,910 of record NZ_JBEOYB010000028.1, on the reverse strand, counting down.
TACCGGACCCCGTATGACAGGGACCCGCCGGGAACGTCCCCCGGAGCCGTTACGCTGGACCCGTGGCAGTCGTCGATGTATCCGAAGAGCTGAAGTCCCTCTCCTCGACCATGGGGTCGATCGAGGCCGTCCTGGACCTCGACAGGATGAGGGCCGACATCGCCGTGCTCGAGGAGCAGGCCGCGGCCCCGTCCCTCTGGGACGACCCGGAGGCGGCGCAGAAGATCACCAGCAAGCTCTCCCATCTCCAGGCCGAGCTGCGCAAGACCGAGGCCCTGCGCGGCCGTATCGACGACCTCAGCGTGCTCTTCGAGCTGGCCGAGGCCGAGGACGACGCGGACACCCTCGCCGAGGCCGAGTCGGAGCTGGTCGACGTCCGGAAGGCGCTGGACGAGATGGAGGTCCGCACCCTCCTCTCCGGCGAGTACGACGAGCGGGAGGCGCTGGTCAACATCCGCGCCGAGGCCGGCGGAGTGGACGCCTCGGACTTCGCCGAGCGCCTCCAGCGCATGTACATGCGCTGGGCCGAGCGCCACGGCTACTCCACGGAGATCTACGAGACCTCCTACGCGGAGGAGGCCGGCATCAAGTCGACCACCTTCGTGGTGAAGGCGCCGTACGCCTACGGCACCCTCTCCGTCGAGCAGGGCACCCACCGTCTGGTGCGCATCTCGCCCTTCGACAACCAGGGCCGCCGCCAGACCTCCTTCGCGGGCGTCGAGGTGCTCCCGGTGGTGGAGTCGAGCGACCATGTCGACATCGACGAGACCGAGCTGCGGGTGGATGTGTACCGCGCGTCGGGCCCCGGCGGCCAGGGCGTCAACACCACCGACTCGGCGGTCCGGATCACCCATATCCCGACCGGCATCGTCGTCTCCTGTCAGAACGAGCGCTCCCAGATCCAGAACAAGGCCAGCGCGATGAACGTCCTCCAGGCGAAGCTGCTGGAACGCCGCCGCCAGGAGGAGCAGGCCAAGATGGACGCCCTCAAGGGCGACGGCGGCAACTCCTGGGGCAACCAGATGCGTTCCTATGTGCTGCACCCCTACCAGATGGTCAAGGACCTGCGCACCGAGTTCGAGGTGGGCAACCCCCAGGCGGTGCTGGACGGGGAGATCGACGGATTCCTGGAGGCGGGGATTCGCTGGCGCAAGCGCCAGGAGAAGTGACAGCGGAGTGATACGGCGGAGGTGCCGGCTCGATACGAGTCCGGCACCTCCGCCGTTTGTGGATTTCCCGTGCCGGCACCGGAATTCACGTATCGGATTATCGCCGTACCGGTATATGAACCGATGAACACATCAACTCTCTTTGTCGACAAGGAAACTGCCATCTCCCGGTGATGCGCTCGCTTTTATGTCACAGTTGCATCGCCGCACCTCGGTCAATCCTCTTCATACCGGGCATCCCCTCCCACAACTGCCTTGACGCGTCTGGGAAAACTGGGAAGGGTAACGCGCGGCATGCGTGTTTCCGGTGCGGCTGAGAGCCAGGAGAGAGTTCGAAATCCCCTGAGGTCGCCGCGCTGGACCCTGCTCCACTGAACGATCAGCTACTGGGGGTAGCAGTTAGATGACCAAGAAGATGCGCATCCGTGTCGCGCGAATCGCCGCGGGTGCGGTGGTTGCCGCCGGCGCGTCCCTGACCGCCGCGGGGGCCGCCTCGGCCGTCAGCTCCGACTTCAGCGTGGGCTCCGAGGCCGGACTCGGCATCACGGAGACGGAGACCGCGAGTCCCACCCCGTCCGTGCCGCCGACCACGATCCCGACGCCGACCGCCACGGCGACCTCGGAGCCTCCGAAGCCCACCACCCAGCCGCCGAGCCCCACGACGGAGCCGCCGAGCCCGACGACCCAGCCTCCGAAGCCCACCACCCAGCCGCCGAGCCCCACGACGGAGCCGCCGAGCCCGACGACCCAGCCTCCGAAGCCCACTACCCCCGCCCCGACCGGGACCAGCGCCCCGGGTGACGACGGCGGCAGTGACAACGGTGGCAACGAGTCCGGCGGCAACGAGTCCGGCGGCGGCGACTCGGGCGGCGGTGACTCCGGCGGCAAGGAGACCAGCGGCACGGAGAGCAGCGGCGGCAGCGGCGACTGCACCGTCAACTCCGACGGCGTCGAGTGCACCGACAACACCGACACCAACAACGCCGGCTCGCAGCCGGTGGAGCAGGGCGAGGCCAAGGAGGAGCTGGCCGAGACCGGCGCTCTGGAGACCACCTACCTGCTCATCGGCGCCGCGACCATGATCGCCGGTGGTATCGGCTTCCGTATGCTGCCGCGTCTCGTCGGCGGCAACCGCACGGCCGTCTGACCGGCGGGCGCCGGAAGGCGCCGCGGAGCGGTGACGGCGCGGTGACAGCGCGATGGACACCGTCCCGGAGCACCGCGCTCCGGGAACAGGGGGAGGGCCCGGGGTGCGGCACAGCACCCCGGGCCCTCCTGATGTCTCACGCGGTCCCCGCGGGCGATGTCCCGTCCGGGCGAGGCGGGGCCGCCCGGGGTGCGCGCGCGGCGGTTACGCCGTGCGCGAGGCCAGCACGGCCAGTGCTCCCACGAGCACGGCCAGCAACATCAGCAGTGCCGCCGGGTTCAGCCCGCCGAAGGGACCGCCGCCGCCCTCCTCCTGCCGGAGCCGCTCGCGGTTCGCCCGGCACACCGGGCAGCGGCCCTCGGCCACCGGGGCCGCGCAGTTGGCGCATACCAGTCGGTCATAGGTCATGCGCTCTCCTCCTCCCGCGCGCCGGAGCCGCGGACGCGGACCGTCAGCACACTTCTCCTCGACAACGCCCGGCGCGTCGCGACTGTTCCCCTACCACTGTGCCAGCTCCCGTGCCATTCGGCGCGCCCCACCCGGCCGCTCCCCCCGGCGCGGGGGAAGCCTGAAGGGACAAAGCGCGCAAGCCCGGCCGCCGACTGCGCCCGCGAGCCCCCTTCGCGTAGTGTCACGCACACCTACCCCCGGCCGACCGTGGTGCACCCGTGATCCGATTCGACAGTGTTTCCAAGAGCTATCCCAAGCAGAACCGCCCCGCCCTGCGGGATGTCTCCCTCGACATCGAAAAGGGCGAGTTCGTCTTCCTCGTGGGCTCGTCCGGTTCCGGAAAGTCGACCTTTCTGCGGCTGATCCTTCGCGAGGAGCGCGCCAGCACCGGTCTGGTCCATGTCCTCGGCAAGGATCTGGCCCGGCTCTCCAACTGGAAAGTCCCGCACATGCGCCGCCAGCTCGGCACCGTGTTCCAGGACTTCAGGCTGCTGCCCAACAAGACCGTCGCCGAGAACGTCGCCTTCGCGCAGGAGGTCATCGGCAAGCCCCGGGGCGAGATCCGCAAGGCCGTGCCGCAGGTGCTCGACCTCGTCGGGCTCGGCGGCAAGGAGGACCGGATGCCGGGCGAGCTGTCCGGCGGTGAGCAGCAGCGGGTCGCCATCGCCCGCGCGTTCGTCAACCGTCCGATGCTGCTGATCGCCGACGAGCCGACCGGTAACCTCGACCCCCAGACCTCGGTCGGGATCATGAAGCTGCTGGACCGGATCAACCGCACCGGCACGACCGTGGTGATGGCGACCCACGACCAGAACATCGTCGACCAGATGCGCAAGCGGGTCATCGAGCTGGAACTCGGCCGTCTCGTACGTGACCAGGCGCGCGGCGTCTACGGCTACCAGCACTGAGCGGACGCCGGGGCCCCGCGCCCCGGCGGCCGTGCACCGAGCAGAGAAGCGCAAGGAAAGGCTGAACGCACGCGATGCGCGCCCAGTTCGTACTGTCGGAGATCGGCGTGGGTCTCCGCCGCAATCTCACCATGACCTTCGCCGTCATTGTCTCCGTGGCGCTCTCGCTCGCGCTCTTCGGCGGTGCGCTGCTGATGAGTCAGCAGGTCAACACGATGAAGGACTTCTGGTACGACAAGGTCAACGTCTCGATCTACCTCTGCAACAAGAACGACGCGACGACCAATCGCGCTTCCTGCGGCAAGGGCGCGGTCACCGATCAGCAGAAGCAGCAGATCAAGGCCGACCTGGAGAAGATGGAGATCGTCGACAAGGTCCACTACGAGACCGCCGAGCAGGCGTACAAGCTCTACAAGGAGCAGTACGGCGACACGGCGATCGCCGCCACCATCACCCCGGACCAGATGCAGGAGTCGTACCGGGTCAAGCTCAAGGACCCGGAGAAGTACCAGGTCGTGGCGAGCGCCTTCGCGCAGCGCGACGGTGTCCACCAGGTCCGGGACCAGCGGGACATCCTGGAGAACCTCTTCTCGCTGATGAACGGCATGCGGGTGGCGGCGCTCTGTGTGATGGGCCTGATGCTGGTCATCGCCACCATGCTGATCGTCAACACGGTGCGTGTCTCGGCGTTCAGCCGCAGGCGTGAAACCGGGATCATGCGGCTCGTCGGCGCGTCCAGCTTCTACATCCAGATGCCGTTCATCATGGAGGCCGCTTTCGCCGGGCTGCTCGGCGGCGCGGTCGCCTGCGGCTTCCTGCTGCTGGGCCGCTACTTCCTCATCGATCACGGCCTCGCCCTCGCGGACAAGGTGCAGTTGGTGGAGTTCATCGGCTGGGACGCGGTCTTCACCAAGCTGCCGCTGGTGCTCGCCATCGGTCTGCTGATGCCCGCCTTCGCCGCTCTGATCGCCCTGCGCAAGTACCTCAAGGTGTGACGATCACCCCCGGGCGCCGTACGGCAACAGCCGTACGGCGCTTTTTGCTTCGCCTAGACTCGGCCTCATGCCGGGCTCGGATCTCTGCCGCCGCCGGCCCCGCCGCGTCAGCCGTGGGGCGAGCCTGTCCTTGGTTTTTGTGACCGTTCTGGCCACCGCGGCGGCCACCGACTCGCTCCCGCGCGACCCGGGCGCCCAGGACCGCCCGCCCGCCGCCCGGCCGTCGGGTCCGGGCGCCCTCGCCCCGGTCGCCGCCGGCGCTCCCGTCACCGGCGCGCCCCCGCCCGGGCCGCGCGCCGGCGATCCGCCCCCCGCCGGGCCTGCCGCCGACGAGGGCACGGTCGCCCGGGCCGCGGCCGCGGCCGAGGCCGACGGCAAGTCCGGTGCGCGGGCGGCCGGGGAGGCCGTCCGCCGCAGCGGCGACCGCTGGGGCGCGGTCTACGACCGCCGGGAGTACGAGACCTTCCGCCAGGCCCTCGACGGCCAGTACACCGGTGTCGGGCTCTGGGCCCGCCGCTCCGGGGACGGCCGGGTGGAGGTCGCCCGGGTGCGGGCCGGCGGACCGGCCGGCCGGGCGGGCATCCGGGCCGGGGACCGGCTGCGCACCATCGACGGCGCGGCGGTCGACCGCCGCCCGGTGACCGAGGTCGTGGGGCTGCTGCGCGGCCGGGACCGCACGCATGTGGCGCTGGGCCTGGAGCGCGCGGGCCGCTCCTGGACCCAGTCCCTGACCCGTACGACCCTGAGCACCGAGTCCGTCACCGTCGAGCGGCTCGACGACGGGGCCGTGGTGATCAAGGTCGTGGCCTTCACCCGGGGCACCGGCACCCGGGTCAGGGAGGCGGTGCGGACCGCCCCCGAGGGCGCCGGGGTGCTGCTGGACCTGCGGGGCAACAGCGGCGGTCTGGTCCACGAGGCGGTGGACGCGGCCTCCGCCTTCCTCGACGGCGGCCTGGTCGCCACCTATGACGTGCGGGGGAAGGAGCGGGCCCTGTACGCGGCGCCGGGCGGTGACACGGCGAGACCCGTGGTCGCGCTCGTCGACGGCGGCACGATGAGCGCGGCCGAACTGGTCACCGGGGCGCTCAAGGACCGGGGCCGGGCGGTGACGGTCGGCGCCCGCACCTTCGGCAAGGGCTCGGTCCAGATGCCCAGCGAGCTGCCCGACGGTTCGGTGGCGGAGCTGACCGTGGGGCACTACCGCACCCCCGCGGGACACGATGTGGACGGCGAGGGCATCGCCCCCGACCTCCCGGCGGGCGAGGGCGCCCAGCAGCGGGCGAGGAACGTGCTGGACGGCCTCGGCACCGCGCCCGGGGCGTCCGACTGATCCTCGGGCTTAAATCTGTTGCGGGGTAGTGCGAAAATGAACGCACTATGGCTAAGGAAAAGGACCCAGGGCGCAAGCTGATCGCGCAGAACAAGAAGGCGCGGCACGACTACCAGATCATCGACACCTATGAGTGCGGTCTCGTGCTCACCGGTACCGAGGTGAAGTCCCTCCGGCAGGGGCGGGCCTCGCTGGCCGACGGCTTCGTCCAGATCGACGGCCACGAGGCCTGGCTGCACAACGTCCATGTGCCCGAGTACACCCAGGGCACCTGGACCAACCACTCCGCGCGGCGGAAGCGGAAGCTGCTGCTGCACCGGGCGGAGATCGACAAGCTGGAGTCCAAGTCCCAGGAGACCGGTCACACGATCGTGCCCCTGGTGCTGTACTTCCGGGAGGGCCGGGCGAAGATCGAGATCGCGCTGGCCCGGGGCAAGAAGGAGTACGACAAGCGGCAGACCCTGCGCGAGCGCCAGGACCGCCGCGAGGCGGACCGGGCGATGTCGGCCGTGCGCCGCCGTCAGCGGGCCTGACCCGCGCCATCGCGGGAATACGCTGGCATGTGGCCGCGTTGGTCACGTACGATGGCACTGCCGACCACCGGAGGGGCAACCCTTCCGCGGGAAGCATTGATAAAAAAACATGGGGATGATCGGTTTCGACAGCGGATGTCGAAGCAGGTGAAGCGAGCCGAGGAAGCGGCAATGATCTCGTAAACCATATGTCGCAAAAAACAATCGCCAATTCTAAGCGCGATAACTCCGAAGCCTTCGCTCTCGCTGCCTGATAAGCAGTAAGAACGAACCTTCACTCATGGAGCGTCAGCCCGGGGAGCGTTCCCGACCCGGTTCCTGGCGTCAACTAGGGAACTAAACCTCTGGACCCGGTCACGGGGTCCAGAGGGAAATCAAACAGTGACTGAGCCCGTCGGAGACTTGTCCGTGTGATCTCCGGGGCCGAGAAAATCGCAGCGGACTGCGCTCGGAGAAGCCCTGATTCCGCACCGTTGGACGCGGGTTCGATTCCCGCCATCTCCACTTCATCCCATGTGGGCAGAGGCCCGGCTGCTACGGCAGCCGGGCCTCTGTCATGTCCGCGTGCGCCCGGCCGGTGCGGAGGTCATGCGCGCCCCTTCCGGCCCGCCCGCCCTTCCGGCCCGCCCGCCTGTCCGGCCGCCGCCCGGTCCGCCCGGCGCGCAGCCGCCCGGATCGGGACGGTGAGCAGCGCCGCGACCGCCGCCGCCGCGACGGGCACCGTATAGCCGTACACCGCGCCCGGCCCCTCGGCGATCCGCCCGGCCGCCGCCGCGCCCACCGCGATGCCCCCGAGAATCGCCGTCACCGAGAGGGTCATCCCCTCGTTCAGCGAGCCGCGCGGGGTCAGCCGCTGCACCAGCGTCATCCCGGTGACCATCGCCGGCGCGGTCGCGGCACCCGCCGACAGCAGCGCGAGCGCCAGCGGCACCGCCGAGCCGGTGCGGGCGGCCAGCAGCGGCAGCACCATCAGCGCCGCCATCGCCCCCAGACAGAGCCCCAGCCGCCCGGGCAGATCGCGGGCCGGCCGCAGCGTCCCGTACAGCAGTCCGGCGGCGCCCGACCCCGCCGCCTGGAGTCCGAGCAGCGCGCCCGCCCACGGGCCGTCCAGATGGGCCAGGGTGGAGACCTCCAGCGCGCCGAAGACCGTGCCGGTGGCCAGGAAGACCAGCAGCAGCGGCAGGACGCCGGATACGCGCAGCGGGGAGCGGGCGCCCGCGCGGCGCGGGGCGGGCGGGGGCTCGGTGGCGCGCTGCGCGGTGAAGACCAGTACCCCGGCGAGGAGCAGCACCGCGCCGGTCACCGTGCCCGCCTCCGGGAAGAGCGCCGAGCAGAGCAGGGCCGCGAGCACCGGGCCCAGCATGAAGCACACCTCGTCGGCGGCCTGTTCGAACGAGTTCGCGGTGTGCAGGGCGGCCGGGTCGTCCCGGTGGAGACGGGCCCAGCGGGCCCGGGACATCCCGCCGGTGTTGGGGGCGGTGGCGGTGGCGGTCGCGGCGCAGGCGGCGAAGAGCGTCCAGTCGGGCGCGTCGAGACGTACGCACAGAACCAGCGCGAGCGCCCCGAGCACGGCCGGCACCACCGCCGGAACGGCGACCCTGGCCTGCCCGTACCGGTCCACCAGCCGGGCGGTCCACGGCGCGACCAGCGCGGTGACCACCAGGCCGGTCGCGGTGACCGCCCCGGCGAGCGCGTACGAGCCCCGCGACCCGGCGATCATGATCACCGCGCTGACGCCGAACATGCCCATGGGCGTTCGCCGTCGGCGGTGAGGGTGACCCGCCGGGTGGTACGGAGGAACAGCTCGGCGCCCAGTTCGCGCTCCAGCCTGCGCACATCGCGGCTCAGCGCCTGCTGGGCGATGTGGAGCCGGGCGGCGGCGCGGGTGTCCTGGCCAGGGCCCGGGAACTCGATCCCCGGTGCGAGCTGATGGCGCGCTTCGAGAGCGGGCTCACCGGCGCGGCGGCCGAGATCGCCGCCGGCCGGCTCGATGTCTCCTTCGGCTACTTCCACGGGCTGGCCGACGCGCTGCGGGCCCCCCTCGCCCACCGGCTCGTCCGGTACGAACCGCTGGCGGTGATCCTGCCGTACGACCATCCGCTCGCCGGGCGCGAGCGGGTGCCGCTCGACGCGCTCGCGGGCGAGACGGTCTACGCGGGGGCCGGCAATCCGCGCACCCCGGAGTGGACGGAGCTGGCCCGGCGGCTCTTCGCGGGCCGGGGGATCGGGATCGCGCCGCCCGCGCCGATGGCGGTCGGGGCCGAGGAGCTCCGGCGGGTGATGGCGAAGACCCGCCGCCCGGTGCTGGCGACCGTCGACTTCCCGGCGATGCCGGAGGCCGTGCTGCGCCCGCTCACCGACCCCGTGCCGCTCTCCCCGCTCTCCCTGGTCTGGCGCCGGGGGCTGCGCCACCCGGGCCTCGATGCCCTGTGCGCGGCGGCGGCCGGGCTGGCGGGCGAGTCGGGCCGGCTGGAGCGCGGCCCGGGCCACTGGGTGCCCGTCCCGGAAGCGGCCTGAGCGCCGCCCGGCCGTCTTGTGCCGGTGCCGCCGGCACTTCACCGCCGGCTCGCACCGCCGGCGCAAGGTTTCCGCAAGGTTCGCCGCCATGCCCGTGCGGGACAGTGGTCCCGTGGTCGGGACCCGGATCGATCCGGGTCGCACGGCGCCGCACCGACGGGGGCGGTGTGCCAGGGGGAATCGGCCACGGGCCGCCGGCGCTCCGTGCCGCCGATGACGCGCCCACCGTGGGGGACCCGCGACGGGGGGATGGGTCCCCCACACTCACGCCCGCACCCACCCGCACCTCCGCGCCCCGGGCGCTGCCATCCGGGGGTGTCCGGCGCACGGGAGCGAAACCCGCGCCGGATTGCGCCGTTCACACGGGGAGCCGCGCTCGCGACCGCCGCGCGGCCGTTCGTCGAACGCGGAACGGGAGCTGAGGCAGATGATCTCGATCACGGTGGGCAGGGGCGCGGCGCTGGGCGCGGCCGTGCTGTCGCTCCTGGCGGTCCCGGTGGGGGAGGGGGCGGGCGCGAGCGCGGCGGCGGTGCCCGTACGGGCGGCCGGCGGGGGGTCCGCCGCGACGGCGTCCTCCTCCGCGCCCGTGCTCGCCGCGCCCGACGCCGTCGCCCCCGTGCTCGCCGCGCCCGACGCCGTCGCCCTGCGCGCCGCCCTGCGCTCGGCGCTCTCCCACGGCGCGCCCGGCGCCCTCGCGCGCGTCCAGGACGGCGCGTCCGTGCGCACCTTCGCCGAGGGCGTCGCCGACCGCGCCACCGGACGGGCCGTCACCGCCGCCGAGCGCTTCCGGGTCGGCAGCGTCACCAAGACCTTCACGGCCGTGGTGCTGCTCCAGCTCGTGGACGAGGGCCGGCTCACCCTCGATTCCCCGGTCACCCGCCATCTGCCCGGGGTGCTGCCGGACGACCGGATCACGGTGCGTCATCTCCTCAGCCACCGCAGCGGCCTGTACGACTACACCAACGTGCTGTTCGCCCGTACCGTCGCCGGCTTCGAAGCCGTACGGAACCGGGTCTTCACCCACCGGGAACTGCTCGACATCTCCCTGGCCGAGCCCAGGACCGGGCAGCCCGGCGCGGCGTACTCCTACTCCAACACCAACTTCGTGGTCGCCGGCATGCTCGTCGAGAAGCTCACCGGCGTCTCCACCGGGGCCGCCTACCGCGAGCGGATCATCAACCCGCTGGGTCTCGCGGACACCTTCTACGTCCACCCCTCCACCGCCATTCCCGGCACGCACACCAAGGGGTACCTCACCCCCGACTCGGCGAACGCGTCGCTGATCGACTCCACCCGCCAGACCGCGTCCTGGGCCCAGAGCGCGGGCGCGCTCATCTCCAGCGCCCGGGACCTCAACACCTTCTTCGCCGCGCTGCTCCGGGGCGAGCTGACCTCCACCGCGGGGCTGGCGCAGATGCGGAAGTGGACCGCGGTCAACAGCACCCAGGGGTACGGGCTCGGGCTGCGCCGCCGCGATCTCTCCTGCGGGGTCTCCGTGTACGGGCACAACGGCACCGTCCAGGGGTACTACACCTACTCCTTCACCTCCGGGGACGGCGCCCGCTCGGTGACCTCGGCCGCCAACACCTCCAACAACAGCGCCGTCCTCAACACCCTGCCCCGCACCCTGGAGGCCGTCTTCTGCGGCGGGGCCGCCGCCGCACGGGACGCGGCCCGCCCCTGAACCGGGCCCGGGCCCGGGCCGGGTTCCCGGGGGAGGGGTTCCGGCCGCCCGCGCCGGAAAGGCTTCCGGGCACCCGCCGGGACGGGCACTCTGGTGGGAAGACCCCGCGGCAGGACTTTGCGGCACCCGTGGCGGACCCGGCGGAGTGCCCGAGGCAGTGACCTTGAGGCGGTGACAGGCGCATGGTGACAGGCGCGACCGGTACGGCTCCTCACGACTGGCGGTTCGACTCGGGCCGGCTCTGCCTGGATCTGATGGCGACAGGAGAGTCGGCCGGACGCGAACCCCTCGCGGGCCCCGGCCGGCTCGCCCACTGGCTGCTGACCGCGGGGCTGCTTCCCGCAGGTACGCCGGTGAGCGCGGTGGACGGCCCCTGGGTGGGGCGGTTCGTGGAACTGCGCGGCTGGATCAACCAGGTGGTGCGGGCGGAGATCGACGGGCGGTACGCCCCGACCGCCCTGGAACGGGTGAACGCGGCGGCCTCGGGGCCGCCGCCGCCGATCCGGGCCGTGCGGGACGACACCAGCGGCGCTCTGGTGATGGTGCTGGGGACGGCGCCGGAGTGCGGGGCGCTGCTGGCGGCGGTGGCGCGGGACGCGGTGGAGCTGCTGACGGATTCGGTGGCGAGAGGGGGGTTGAGGGAGTGTTCGGGGGAGGGGTGCCGGCGGGTGTATCTGGACAGTTCGCGGGGGCGGAGGAGGAGGTGGTGTTCGAGTGAGGTCTGTGGAAACCGGGAGCGTGTGGCCCGCCACCGCCGCCGCACCGCCTCGATGACCCGCGCCTGACCTCCGCCCCGTGCACGGCCCACACCCGGGGCCCGGCCCCGAGGCCCCGCGCCCCAATCGCCGGGCGAACCCGGGTTGTCCGGCACTTGGGGACGGACTCTGTGCGACAGGTGCCCGCACGGTGCGGGCCACGGTCGGGGGCCAGCCCCCGAACCCCCGCGCCTCAAACGCCGGCGGGGCTGGAGTGGTGCTGCGTCAATCGCCGGCGGGGGTGAGGGGTGCTGCGTCGCTTGCCGGCGGGCTGGAGTGGTGCTGTATGGAGGGCTCCGGCGGGGCTGGAGTGGTGCTGCGTCGCTCGTCCGCGGGGGTGAGGGGTGCTGTATGGGGGGCTCCGGCGGGGCTGGAGTGGTGCTGCGTCAATCGTCGGCGGGGCTGGAGTGGAGCTGTATGGAGGGCTCCGGCGGGGCTGGAGTGGTGCTGCGTCGCTCGTCCGCGGGGGTGAGGGGTGCTGTATGGGGGGCTCCGGCGGGGCTGGAGTGGTGCTGCGTCAATCGTCGGCGGGGCTGGAGTGGAGCTGTATGGGGGGCTTCGGCGCGGCTGGAGTGGTGCTGCGTCAATCGCCGGCGGGGGCTGAAGTGGAGCTGCCTCGGCGGCTTCGGCGGGGCTGGGTGGACCCAGCACCTCCGGGGGCACCCCCCAGAGGAAGCTCTGGGGGAGATTGAGCACCGACCCCGCGCCCACAGGACCCCGCTCCCCGTGGGCGGGGGGCTCCCGGATGAGGGTGTCGTGGGGGTCGACCGGGAGGGTCGGGTGCGCGAGGATGCCGCCGTGGCCGACGACCGTCCGCGCAGGGCCCGCCATCGCGGCGGGAAACCGCTCCGTGCCCCCTCCGCGCCCGACGAGGACCTCATGCGCGCGCTCTACCGCGACCACGCCGGCCCCCTCCTCGCCTACGTTCTGCGCCTTGTCGCCGGCGACCGCCAGCGCGCCGAGGACGTGGTGCAGGAGACCCTCATCCGCGCCTGGAAGAACGCCGGCCGGCTCAACCGGACGACCGGCTCCGTCCGGCCCTGGCTGGTGACGGTCGCCCGCCGGATCGTCATCGACGGGCACCGCAGCCGCCAGGCCCGGCCGAGGGAGGTCGATCCGTCGCCGCTCGACGTCATCCCCGCCGAGGACGAGATCGACAGGGCGCTCTGGCTGATGACGCTCGCGGACGCGTTCGATGATTTGACTCCCGCGCACCGGGAAGTCCTTCTGGAGACGTACTTCAGGGGACGTACGGTCAACGAGGCCGCCGAGGCCCTCGGCATACCCAGCGGGACGGTCCGCTCCCGGGTGTTCTACGCCCTCCGTTCGATGAAGCTCGCACTGGAGGAGAGGGGGGTCACGGCATGAGCGGGCACGAGCACGAGTCCGTCCACGACGCGGTCGGCGCGTATGTGCTCGGGGTGCTCGACGACACCGACGCCTCCGTGTTCGAGACCCATCTCGTCGGGTGCGATGTCTGCGCGGCCCGTCTGGAGGAGCTCTCCGGCATGGAGCCCGTGCTCGCCGCGCTGCCCCCGGCCACCCCGCCCCGCGCCCCCGCCCCGCCCGGCGGGCGGGTGCTCGAAGGGCTGCTCGCGGAGGTCGCGGGGCAGCGGGCCGCCAGGCGCCGCCGCGCCCTGTGCCTGATCGCCGTCGCCGGGGCCCTGATCGTCGGCGGCCCGCTCACCGCCGTCGTGGTCACCGCCGACGCCGCCGCCCCCGCCGCGCAGGCGCCCCCGGCCGAGGACACCTCCCTCCGCACCATGGACGCCAAGGTCACCGCCACCGACTCCACCACCCGCGTCCGGGCCACCGTCGGCACCGAGGAGAGGGAGTGGGGCACCCACACCGTCCTGGAGCTGAGGAATGTCACGGGCCCGCTCAAGTGCTCGCTGATCGCCGTCTCCAGGAGCGGCGAGGAGGAGATCGTGGCCTCCTGGGCCGTCCCCCGCCGCGGCTACGGCCCGGCGGACGGCCCGAACGGAACGTCGGGTGAGCCGCTCTACGTCCACGGCGGAGCCGCCATGCCCCGCGCGGACATCGACCGTTTCGAGGTGCGTACGTTCGACGGCAGAAAGCTCGTGGAGGTCGACGCCTGACAGATTCGCCCCCTTCGCGTACGGTTGGCGGCTGCCCAGTGCACGTCAGAAGGGGGCCTCGGTGGCCGCGCAGGAAGCCGCTGTCGACGCTGTCGATCAGGTCGCAAGAGACACCGTCCGGGGACATTCCACCCCCGAGGACTCCGTCCGGGACCGAGAGATCGCCGTTGAGCAGGAACATCTCGACCGGGTGTACCGCCGGCTGGAGGAGAAGATCGACGAGGCGGAGTTCCTGATGAAGGACGCCGCCAAACTCGGCCAGGTCGGCACCCCCGGGGCGCTCGCCGAGCGGGACGCCCAGGTCTTCCGCGCGGGCGTCCACCTCAGCCGCCTCAACAACGAATTCGAGGACTTCCTCTTCGGCCGGATCGACCTGCTGCCGGGCAAGGACGGACAGCGCGGCCCGGACGGCGCGTACACCTCGGTGGAGCCGGCCGACGACGCCGTGCGCCCCGACAGCACCGCCGACATCGCCGAGACCCTGCACATCGGCCGGATCGGGGTGCTGGACACCGACTACACGCCCCTGGTCATCGACTGGCGCGCCCCCGCCGCCGCCCCCTTCTACCGCTCGACACCGGTGGAGCCGGGCCGGGTGGTGCGCCGCCGGGTCATCCGCTCCAAGGGCCGCCGGGTCCTCGGGGTCGAGGACGACCTGATGCGTCCCGAGCTGACCGCGCGGCTCGACGGCGCCGCCCTCCCCGTGATCGGCGACGGCGCGCTGATGGCCGCGCTCGGCCAGGCCCGCAGCCACACCATGCGGGACATCGTCGCCTCCATCCAGGCCGAACAGGACCTGGTCATCCGGGCGCCCGCCGCCTCCGTCACCCATGTGGAGGGCGGCCCCGGCACCGGCAAGACGGCGGTGGCGCTGCACCGGGCCGCGTACCTCCTCTACCAGGACCGCAGACGGTACGCGGGCGGCATCCTCATCGTCTCGCCCACTCCGCTGCTCGTCGCCTACACCGAGGGCGTGCTGCCCTCGCTCGGCGAGGAGGGCCAGGTCGCCATCCGCGCGGTGGGCCATCTGGTCGACGGCGCCGAGGCCACCGTCTACGACGAACCCGCCGTGGCGCGGGTCAAGGGCTCGTGCCGGATGCTGAAGGTCCTCCGCCACGCCGCCCGGGGCGCCCTGGAGCGCCCGGGGCCGACGGTGACCGTGCGGGACGGCCAGCTGACGCTGGGCGAGGAGGAGGCCGCCGGTACGCCCGAGCGGCTGCGGGTGGTCGTCTTCGGACGCCGGCTGGAGCTGGAGGCCGCCGAGCTGCGCCGTATCCGGGCCAATGTCCTCAGCGGCACCGCGCCGGTCAATCTGCTGCGCCCGCGCGCCCGCCGGCTGCTGCTGGACGCGCTCTGGACCCGGTCGGGTTCGGCGGGCCGCCACAGCGATCCCGAACTCGCCGCCGAACTGCGCTCCTCCTTCGACGAGGACGTCAGCGGCGAGGACAGCTTCCGCTCCTTCCTGGACGAGTGGTGGCCCGAGCTGACCCCGCGCGGGGTGCTCGCCGCCATGGCCGACGAGCGGCGGCTCGGCCGGTGGGCGCGACGGATTCTCGACCAGGGCGAGGTGCGCCGGCTGGCGCGCTCGCTGAAGCGGGCGGGCGAGGACGGCAAGGGCCCCCTGTCCGTGCACGACGTCGCCCTCCTCGACGAGCTCCAGGCCCTGCTGGGGGCGCCGGCCCGGCCCCGGCGCAAGCGGGAGCTGGACCCGCTGGACCAGCTCACCGGTCTGGAGGAGCTGATGCCCCAGCGCGAGGAGACCCAGCGCGAGCGGGCGGAGCGGCTGGCGGCCGAGCGCACCGAGTACGCGCATGTCATCGTCGACGAGGCACAGGACCTCACCCCGATGCAGTGGCGCATGGTGGGCCGCCGGGGCCGCCACGCCACCTGGACGGTCGTCGGCGATCCGGCCCAGTCCTCCTGGCCGGAGCCCCAGGAGGCCGCGGAGATCCGCGACGAGGCGCTGGGCACCCGTCCGCGCCGCCGTTTCCAGCTCACCGTCAACTACCGCAACCCGGCCGAGATCGCCGCGCTGGCGGCCCGGGTGCTGGCGCTGGCGATGCCGGACATGGAGTCCCCGGCGGCGGTCCGCTCCACCGGGGTCGTCCCCCGCTTCACGGCCGTCGGCGGGCGCGACCTCGGCGAGACCGTGCGGGAGGAGACGCGCCGGCTCCTCGACCGGGTCGACGGCACCGTCGGCGTCGTGGTGGCCATGAGCCGCCGCGAGGAGGCCGCGCGCTGGCTGGAGGGGCTGGGGGACCGGGCGGTGGCGCTCGGTTCGCTGGAGGCGAAGGGGCTGGAGTACGACGCGACCGTCGTGGTCTCGCCCGCGGAGATCGCCGACGGCACGCCCGTCGGGCTGCGTGTGCTGTACGTCGCACTGACCCGGGCGACCCAGGAGCTGACGGTGGTCTCGGGGAGCCGGGACGAGCCGGACGCGGAGGGGGTGCCGGAGCTGCTCGCCGAGCGGGTGGGAGACCGGCTCCGGGAGCGGTTCCGGGAGAAGCCGCGCGAGCAGACCCGCGAGCAGGGCCGTGAGCAGGGCCGCGAGCAGGCCCGTGAGGGCGGCCAGGGTGGCCAGGGCGGTCAGGGAGGCCGTCCGCCGCGCGGCAGACGGCAGGGCGGGCGCAGACGCGAGCGGCCCGGCGGAGAGCGGGGCCAGGGCGGCCGGGGGCAGACCCGCCCGGAGCAGACACGGGAGTGACGAGGAGTCAACCCGCCGAGAAGGAATCACTTGCCGGGGTGGTTTGTTAGCCTGGGGGTGGCACCGGCTCGATCCAAGCCCCCGGGCCCAACCTTCGTCGCTCAGAGCGACCACTTGCCGCGAGGCGAGCATGGCGGGTCGGTGCCACTTTCAGCGTCTCTTCAGGCCCGTGTCCCACTCTCGGTGGGGCACGGGCCTGCTGCTGTGCTGGGATGGTCCGGTCGCGGTATTCCGTATAGTGGAAAGTTTCTTCCAGAAACAAAACGACCACTATTACCGGCTACCGGCTGGTAGGTGCGACCATCGGAGTGCGTCCGCCCCGGGGTGCCCGGGGCCGGGCGCATAGCAATGAAGCTAGGGAAAGCAGAGGAACCCGGTCATGGCAACGGCGCCCAGCGTCTCGTATTCGATGACGGTCCGGCTGGAGGTCCCCGCGAGCGGTACCGCGGTCTCCCAGCTCACCACGGCCGTGGAGTCCTCCGGCGGCTCCGTGACCGGCCTGGACGTGACCGCTTCCGGCCACGAGAAGCTGCGGATCGATGTGACCATCGCGGCCACCTCCACGGCGCACGCCGAGGAGATCGTCGAAGGACTCCGCGACATCGAGGGCGTCGTCCTCGGGAAGGTCTCCGACCGTACGTTCCTGATGCACCTCGGCGGCAAGATCGAGATGCAGTCGAAGCACCCCATCCGCAACCGCGACGACCTCTCGATGATCTACACCCCCGGTGTGGCGCGGGTCTGCATGGCGATCGCCGAGAACCCCGAGGACGCCCGCCGCCTCACCATCAAGCGGAACTCGGTCGCCGTGGTCACCGACGGCTCCGCCGTCCTGGGGCTCGGCAACATCGGCCCGATGGCCTCGCTGCCCGTGATGGAGGGCAAGGCGGCCCTCTTCAAGCGGTTCGCCGGGATCGACGCCTGGCCGATCTGCCTGGACACCCAGGACACCGACGAGATCGTCGCCATCGTCAAGGCCATCGCGCCCGGCTTCGCGGGGATCAACCTGGAGGACATCTCCGCGCCCCGCTGCTTCGAGATCGAGGCGCGGCTGCGGGAGGCCCTGGACATCCCGGTCTTCCACGACGACCAGCACGGCACCGCCATCGTGGTGCTCGCCGCGCTGACCAACGCGCTGCGGGTGGTCGGCAAGGGGGTCGGGGATGTACGGGTCGTCATGTCCGGCGCGGGCGCGGCCGGCACGGCCATCCTGAAGCTGCTGCTCGCCGCGGGCGTCAAGCACGCGGTCGTCGCGGACATCCACGGTGTGGTCCACGCGGGCCGCGCCGACCTGGTCGACGCCGCGCCGGAGTCGCCGCTGCGCTGGATCGCCGACAACACGAACCCCGAAGGGGTGACCGGCACCCTCAAGGAGGCCGTGGTGGGCGCCGATGTCTTCATCGGGGTCTCCGCGCCGAACCTGCTGGGCGCGGAGGATGTGGCGGCGATGGCGGAGGGGGCGATCGTGTTCGCGCTCGCGAATCCCGATCCCGAGGTGGACCCGGCGATCGCCCGCCGGACGGCGGCGGTGGTGGCGACCGGGCGGTCCGACTTCCCGAACCAGATCAACAATGTGCTGGTCTTCCCCGGGGTGTTCCGGGGGCTGCTGGACGCTCAGTCGCGCACCGTCAACACGGAGATGATGCTCGCGGCGGCGAGTGCGCTGGCGGATGTGGTGACGGAGGACGAGCTGAATCCGAACTACATCATTCCGTCGGTCTTCAACGACAAGGTGGCGGGGGCGGTGGCGGGGGCGGTCCGCAATGCCGCGAAGGCGGCGGGCGCGGCGCACGCCCCGGTCCTGAACGGCAACGGCTGACCGTCTCCTCCCTCCCGCCGGCAGACCCGGCCACCCCCGGCCTGCCCGGCGGAGTGGAGCCCGGCCACCCCCGGCCTCCCCGGGAGACCTCGCCACCCCCGGCCCTGCCGGCGGAAGGAGCCCGGGTACACCCGGTCCCGTCGGGAGGCCTGGGTACACCCGGTCCCGTCGGGAGGCCTGGGTACACCCGGTCCCGTCGGGAGGCCTGGGTACACCCGGTCCCGTCGGGAGGCCTGGGCACATCCAGCCTCGCCGGGAAGCCTGAGCACACCCAGCCTCGCCGGCGTTTGAGGCGCGGGGGTTCGGGGGCTGGCCCCCGACCGTGGCCCGCAGGATGCGGGGTCCTGTGGCACAGGGTCCGTCCTCAAACGCCGGACGGGCTGAAATGGCTCGGGCCTTCTGTGGCGCGGGGTCCGTCCTCAAACGCCGGACGGGCTGAAATGGCTCGGGCCTCCTGTGGCGCGGGGTCCGTCCTCAAGCTTCCCCGGAGCTGCCTCTGGGAGGTGCCCCCGGACGGGCTGAGGGTGCTCGGGCCGCCCGGGGTGCGCGGGGCGGAGGGGGGCGGGCTTCGCGGAGGGCGTACCCCCGGTCGCGGCGGGGGCGCCGGACACTTACAGTTCTCATCACAGCCCCCGCCCCAGGGCCACCCCCCGAGGCGGTGTCTCCCCGCAACCCGACCGGCTCGCCCGCCCTGACCTCCGGCGCGTCGTGGGATGCCGGGCCCCGGCCGCCGATCTAGGGTGGCGGACCATGGCCCCGGCGGCTCCACGGAGTCCCCGCCTGGTGAACGGAGCGTCACCACGATGTGGTAGTGGCGCTTTTCGTGTGACTCAGGAGGGTGCCGGATTGGCGTTCCCGCCGTTGGTGGGGGCAGGATGCGTAACCGGGCGAGAGGGT
This sequence comes from Streptomyces sp. NPDC001985, assembly GCF_040296845.1. Classification (NCBI taxonomy): domain Bacteria; kingdom Bacillati; phylum Actinomycetota; class Actinomycetes; order Kitasatosporales; family Streptomycetaceae; genus Streptomyces; species Streptomyces sp. NPDC001985. The sequence goes on along the minus strand of NZ_JBEOYB010000028.1, from coordinate 32,903 downwards.
CTGATGCAGACCCTGGTCCGGGGACTGTCAGAGGGCCCTGGCAGCATCGGCTTCGATCTCACGCCTCACAGGCAAGTAGAAACACGGGAGTAAGAACATGAACCGCAGTGAGCTGGTGGCCGCGCTGGCCGACCGCGCCGAGGTGACTCGCAAGGACGCCGACGCCGTGCTGGCCGCCCTCGCCGAGACCGTCGGCGAGATTGTCGCCAAGGGCGACGAGAAGGTCACCATCCCCGGCTTCCTGACCTTCGAGCGCACCCACCGTGCGGCTCGTACCGCGCGTAACCCGCAGACCGGTGACCCGATCCAGATTCCGGCCGGTTACAGCGTGAAGGTTTCGGCGGGCTCGAAGCTGAAGGAAGCGGCCAAGGGCAAGTAAGCCTTCCGGCTTACCCGCACGACCGCTGAACACGACAAGGGCGGCCACCCTGCCAGGGTGGCCGCCCTTGCTGCGTCCCGTGCTCCGGGGCGGGCCCGGGAGCCCTGCCCGGCCCTCCCGGCCGCCCCAGGGCCCCCGGGAGCCCCACAGGGCCCTGTGGGCTAGACCAGCGCCCCGCCGGGCAGTTCCACCTTCGCGCCCAGCTCCACGAGCTTCTCCATGAAGTTCTCGTAGCCCCGGTTGATCAGGTCGATCCCGTGCACGCGCGACGTGCCCTGCGCCGCCAGCGCCGCGATCAGATACGAGAAGCCGCCGCGCAGGTCGGGGATGACCAGATCCGCGCCCTGGAGCTTCGTCGGCCCCGACACCACCGCCGAGTGGAGGAAGTTCCGCTGCCCGAAGCGGCAGTCCGAACCGCCCAGGCACTCGCGGTAGAGCTGAATGTGCGCACCCATCTGGTTGAGTGCCGAGGTGAAGCCGAGCCGGGACTCGTAGACCGTCTCGTGGACGATGGAGAGCCCCGCCGCCTGGGTGAGCGCCACGACCAGCGGCTGCTGCCAGTCGGTCTGGAAACCGGGGTGCACGTCCGTCTCCAGGGCGATCGCGTTGAGCGAGCCCCCGGGGTGCCAGAAGCGGATGCCCTCGTCGTCGATCTCGAAGGCGCCGCCGACCCGGCGGTAGGTGTTCAGGAAGGTCATCATCGAGCGCTGCTGGGCGCCCCGCACATAGATGTTGCCCTCGGTCGCCAGCGCCGCCGAGGCCCAGGACGCGGCCTCCAGACGGTCCGGCAGCGCCCGGTGGGTGTAGCCGCCGAGCCGGTCGACACCGGTGATCCGGATCGTCCGGTCGGTGTCCACGGAGATGATGGCGCCCATCTTCTGGAGCACACAGATGAGATCCTCGATCTCGGGCTCCACCGCCGCGTTCGACAGCTCGGTGACGCCCTCCGCGAGCACCGCCGTCAGCAGCACCTGCTCCGTGGAGCCGACCGAGGGGTACGGCAGCTGGATCTTGCAGCCGCGCAGCCGCTGCGGGGCCTCCAGATACTGGCCGTCGTCCCGCTTCTCTATCCGCGCGCCGAACTTGCGCAGCACGTCGAAGTGGAAGTCGATCGGCCGGCCGCCGATGTCACAGCCGCCCAGACCGGGGATGAAGGCGTGGCCGAGCCGGTGCAGCAGCGGGCCGCAGAAGAGGATCGGGATGCGCGAGGACCCCGCGTGGGCGTCGATGTCGGCGACATTGGCGCTCTCGACATGCGTCGGGTCGAGCACCAGTTCGCCGGGCTCCTCGCCCGGACGGACGGTCACCCCGTGCAGCTGGAGCAGCCCGCGCACCACCCGTACGTCCCTGATGTCGGGCACATTGCGCATTCTGCTCGGCTCGCTGCCGAGGAGAGCGGCGACCATCGCCTTCGGCACCAGGTTCTTGGCGCCTCGGACGCGGATCTCGCCCTCCAGCGGGGTCCCGCCGTGGACAAGCAGTACATCGTCTGTGCCGGTCATGAATCTCGCGTTCCGGAGGGGGTCCCCCTCGGTGGAGCAGGGGGACGTCGGGCAGAGGGTCAGAGAAAAGGGTAAGGGGCCACAGTCCCTGTGCCGTAAGGGCGGGGAGGCTGTGTGACGTCATGAGTTCGCTACAGCACGCTCGGTTGGGGGCGGGATGCGGAGTGTAATGTTCCGGATGTTCCCGGGCCGGTCCCCGCGCCCCCGGTGAGCTGCGCGGCGGCGCGGTCCTCAGGTCGGGCCCCGAGAACGGCGAAGATGCGGGATCATGTCTCGCATGACCGAGGTGTCCTCGCTCACAGGGCGGCTGCTCGTCGCCACTCCGGCCCTCGCGGACCCGAATTTCGACCGCGCGGTCGTGCTGTTGCTCGACCACGACGACGAGGGCTCCCTCGGCGTGGTCCTCAACCGGCCCACCCCGGTGGACGTCGGCGACATCCTGCTGCCCTGGGCCCCGCTCGCCGGCGAGCCCGGAGTGGTCTTCCAGGGCGGCCCGGTCTCCCTCGACTCCGCGCTCGGCGTCGCCGTCATCCCCGGCGACGAGGGCCCGCTCGGCTGGCGCCGGGTGTACGGGGCGATCGGCCTGGTCGATCTGGAGACCCCGCCCGAACTGCTCGGCGCGGCCCTCGGGTCGCTGCGCATCTTCGCCGGGTACGCGGGCTGGGGCCCGGGCCAGTTGGAGAGCGAACTGGAGGACGGCGCGTGGTACGTCGTGGAGTCCGAGCCGGGCGATGTCTCCTCGCCCCGGCCCGAGACGCTCTGGCGCGCGGTGCTGCGCCGCCAGCGCAGCGAACTGGCGATGTTCGCCACCTATCCGGACGATCCCTCGCTCAACTGACCGCGCGGACCCGGGTGCGGCCCGGGGGCGTCCGGCACGGGTACCCTTGGAGCTCATGAGCACTCTTGAGCCCGATCGCGGGACTGGGACGGGAACCCTCGTAGAGCCGACGCCGCAGGTGTCGCACGGCGATGGCGATCACGAGCGCTTCGCCCATTACGTCCAGAAGGACAAGATCATGGCGAGCGCCCTCGACGGCACTCCCGTGGTCGCGCTGTGCGGGAAGGTCTGGGTGCCGGGGCGCGACCCCAAGAAGTACCCGGTCTGTCCCATGTGCAAGGAGATCTACGAGTCCATGGGCCCCGGCGGGGACAAGGACAAGGGCGGCAAGGACAAGAAGTAGCGCCGACCGGGGCGGCGCCCGCGAGGGCGGCGCCCGCCGGCCCGCCGCGCGGGCAGGCCCCGGCATCACGGTGATACGGCCCCGGGGGCACGCGAGAAGCGTGCCCCCGGGGCCGTTTCCGTGTCCGCCCGCTCACCGGTTGTTCCCCTTCCCCCGCCCCGGGGCGCTTCGCGTTGCACAGGATGCGTCCGCCGGTCACAGAGTGGTTGAGACCTCTTGTCCCTTTGTGTGACCCGCTCTAGCCTCCTCGTGTTGTGCAGCACGAAACGTACGTTGCAGATGCTGCAACGCTCACCGTAGGGGACCGCTCATGAAGCTCAGCTCCCGTCTCGCCGCCCCCACCGCGGCTCTGGTGCTCGCGGGTCTCACCGCCACCGCCTGCGCCCCCCAGACCTCCGACAACAGCTCATCGAAGGACGAGAAGTCCGGGACCCTGCGCGTCTGGCTCTTCCAGGAGGTCAACAACGACCCCAAGAAGAAGGTCGTGGACGGTGCCGTCGCGGCGTTCACCAAGGAGAACAAGGACACCAAGGTCGAGGTCGAGTACATACCCGTCGAGACCCGCGCCCAGCGCATCAAGGCCGCCTTCAACGACCCGAAGAGCGCCCCCGATGTGATCGAGTACGGCAACACCGACACCGCCGGGTACGTCAAGGACGGCGGACTCGCCGACATCAGCGAGGAGTTCAAGGCCTGGGACGAGGCCAAGGACAGCGACCCGACCGCCACCCAGTCGGTCACCGTCAACGACAAGGTCTACGGCGCCCCCCTCTTCGTCGGTGTGCGGGCGCTGTACTACCGCACCGACGTCTTCAAGGAGCTGGGCATCCAGCCGCCGAAGACCCAGGAAGAGCTGATCTCCACCGCGAAGAAGATCCGCAAGGAGAAGCCGGACCTGTACGGCATGGCCGTCGGCGGCGCGTACACCTACGGCGCGATGCCGTTCATCTGGGCCAACGGCGGCGAGCTGGCCGAGGGCAGCGGCGGCTCCTACAAGTCGGCCATCGACAGCGACGCCTCCCAGAAGGGCATCAAGGCGTACACCTCCCTCTTCGGTGACGACAACTGTCCGGCGGCCAAGTGCGCGGCCATGACCGGCAACGCGGTCGTCACCGCCTTCGCCTCCGGCAAGGCCGCCATGGCGATCGGCGGCGACTTCAGCCACCAGGCCGTCGAGGCGGGCTCGGTCAAGGGCAAGTACGCCGTGGTGCCGCTGCCCGGCGCGAAGGAGGGCGAGATCGCGCCGGCCTTCGCGGGCGGCAACAACATCGGGGTGCTCAAGAGCAGCTCGCACCGCACCCTCGCCGTCGATCTGATGAAGGAGCTGGCCGGCAAGGAGTCCCAGCGCAAGTTCTTCGACGCCATGGGCTTCCTGCCGACCTACACCGATGTGCGCGGCGAGGTCGCGAAGGCCGAGCCCTTCGTCGAGCCGTTCGTGAAGACGCTCGGCGCGGGCGCCAAGTTCGTCCCCGCGTCCTCCGGGTGGGGCCAGATCGACGCCTCCCTCGTTCTGCCGACGATGTTCCAGGAGATCATCAGCGGCAAGAAGGACGTGGCCGCCGCCTCGGGCGACGCCGCCAAGAAGATGGACACCGCGTTCAACGACGCGGGCTGACCGATATGACGCACCACGCCACAGCAGCCGGCCCGGCCGCGGTCTCCCCGAAGACCGCGCCGGCCCCGGCCGAACGGAAACCCCCGAGGATCAGGCGCCACGGCCGCAAGGGCAGCGGCTGGACCCCCTGGCTCTATCTGCTGCCCGCGCTCGTCGTCCTGGCCGCGCTGCTGGTCTACCCGATCTACCAGCTCGGTCTGATCTCCTTCCTCGAATACACCCAGGCCCAGGTCAGCGGCGGCGAGCCCACCACCTTCAAGGGTTTCGGCAACTACCGGGAACTCTTCGCCGACAGCCAGTTCTGGCAGGTCCTGCTCTCCACGGTGCTCTTCGCCGCCGCCTGTGTGGTCACCACACTGGCCGTGGGATGCGCGCTCGCCGTGCTGCTCACCCGCGTCCGCGCACTGCCCCGGCTCGTCCTGATGATGGCCGCGCTCGGCGCCTGGGCCACCCCCGCGATCACCGGCTCCACCGTCTGGGTCTTCCTCTTCGACCCGGACTACGGCCCGGTCAACCGCGTGCTCGGCCTCGGCGACTTCTCCTGGACCTATGAGCGCTACAGCGCCTTCGCGCTGGTGCTCTTCGAGGTCGTCTGGTGCTCGTTCCCGTTCGTCATGGTGACCGTGTACGCGGGCATCAAGGCCATCCCCACCGAAGTGCTGGAGGCGGCCTCGCTGGACGGCGCCTCCCAGTGGCGGATCTGGCGCTCGATCACGGCGCCGATGCTCCGGCCCATTCTGGTTGTCGTCACCATTCAGTCCATCATCTGGGACTTCAAGGTCTTCACGCAGATCTATGTGATGACCAATGGCGGCGGTATCGCGGGCCAGAATCTCGTGCTCAATGTGTACGCGTACCAGAAAGCCTTCGCGTCCTCGCAGTACAGCCTGGGCTCGGCGATCGGCGTCGTCATGCTGCTGATTCTGCTGGTCGTCACCCTTGTCTATCTGCGCCTTCTGCGACGCCAGGGAGAAGAACTGTGAGCCGTACGAGCATGCTCCGCATCCGCCGTCCCTGGCGGCTCGCCGCCGAGGCGTTCGCGCTCGTCGTCGCGGTGGTCGTGGCCTTCCCGCTGTACTGGATGGTGCTCTCCGCCTTCAAACCGGCGGGCGAGATCCAGTCGACCGACGCGCTCCCCTGGACGCTCAATCCGTCGCTGGACTCCTTCCGCCGCGTCTTCGAGCAGCAGGAATTCGGACGCTATTTCCTCAACAGCCTCTTCGTCGCGACCGTCGTGGTCATCGCCTCCGCGCTGATCGCCTTCCTCGCCGCGACGGCGGTCACCCGCTTCAAGTTCAAATTCCGCACCACCCTGCTGATCATGTTCCTGGTGGCGCAGATGGTGCCGATCGAGGCGCTGACCATCCCGCTGTTCTTCCTGATGCGCGACGCGGGCCAGCTCAATACCCTCTGGTCGCTGATCCTGCCGCACATCGCCTTCTCCCTCCCGTTCGCGATCTGGATGCTCCGGGGCTTTGTGAAGGCGGTGCCCGAGGCGCTGGAGGAGGCCGCCTACATCGACGGCGCCAGCCGCACCCGATTCCTCTGGCAGATCCTCTTCCCGCTGGTCTTCCCGGGCCTGGTCGCCACCAGTGTCTTCTCGTTCATCTCGACCTGGAACGATTTCCTCTTCGCCAAGTCCTTCATCATCAGCGACACCTCGCAGTCGACCCTGCCCATGGCGCTGCTGGTCTTCTTCAAACCCGACGAGAACGACTGGGGCGGCATCATGGCGGGCTCCACCATCATGACCGTGCCCGTGCTGATCTTCTTCGTCCTCGTCCAGCGGAGGCTGGTCTCCGGTCTCGGCGGCGCCGTGAAGGACTGATGGACCCCCGGTGTGAAGGACCGGCAACGCCGTGTGGAGCGGCGGCAAGGGCCTGGCCACAGGCACAGAAAGCGATCAAGGATGGACGTCATGACGCTTGAGAACATTCCCGTGGATCTGATTCCGGCTCCCCGCGCCGCCGAAGTCACCGCCGGCGGCAGCTTCACCCCCGACGCCCGCACCACCCTGTTCGCGGGACCGGGCACGGGCACCACCGAGCGGTGGCTGCGCTCGGTGGTGGGACCCGCGCTCGGGCTGCCACTGCCGCCGGGGGAGACCGAGAACGCGGAGAACTCCCTCACCCTCCTCGTCGACCCCAGCCTGGAGGCCGAGGCCTACCGGCTCCAGGTCGTGCAGAACCGGGGCGTCGAGATCCGCGGCGGCAGCGCCGCCGGGGTGTTCTGGGGCGCGCAGACCCTGCGTCAGCTGCTGGGCCCCGCGGCCTTCCGCCGGGCGGCCGTGGACCCCGAGGCGCTGCACAGCGTCGCCCCCCAGATCATCGAGGACCGGCCCCGTTTCTCCTGGCGCGGAATGATGCTCGACGTGGCGCGCCACTTCACCCACAAGACCGACATCCTGCGCTATCTCGATCTGCTGGCCGCCCATAAACTCAATGTCTTCCACTTCCACCTCACCGACGACCAGGGCTGGCGCGTCGAGATCAAGCGCCACCCCCGGCTGACCGAGGTCGGCGCCTGGCGCTCGCGCACGAAATGGGGCCACCGGTTCTCCGAACTCTGGGACGAGCGGCCCTACGGCGGCTACTACACCCAGGACGACATCCGGGAAATCGTCGCCTACGCGGCCGAGCGGCATATCACCGTCGTCCCCGAGATCGATGTGCCGGGCCACTCGCAGGCGGCGATCGCCGCCTACCCGGAACTCGGCAACACCGATGTCATCGACACCTCAGCCCTCTCCCCCTGGGACACCTGGGGCATCAATCCCAATGTCCTCGCGCCCACCGAGAACACCCTGCGGTTCTACGAGGGCGTCCTGGAGGAGATTCTGGAACTCTTCCCCGCCGATATCTCGCCCTTCATCCACATCGGCGGCGACGAGTGCCCCAAGGACCAGTGGAAGGCGTCCGCCACCGCCCAGGCCCGCATCGCCGAGCTGGGCGTCGGGGACGAGGACGGCCTCCAGGCCTGGCTGATCCGCCACTTCGACAGCTGGCTGACCGCCCGGGGCCGCCGGCTCATCGGCTGGGACGAGATCCTGGAGGGCGGCATCGCGCCCGGCGCCACCGTCTCCTCCTGGCGCGGCTACGCCGGCGGGATCGCGGCGGCCGAGGCGGGCCACGACGTCGTGATGTGCCCCGAGCAGCAGGTGTATCTGGACTTCCGTCAGGACGGCGGCCCCGACGAGCCGATGCCGATCGGCTGGGTCCGCACCCTGGAGGACGTCTACCGGTTCGAGCCGGTGCCGCCGAGCCTCGGCCCCGAGGCCCGCGCGCACATCATCGGCACCCAGGCCAATGTCTGGACCGAGGTGATGCAGGAGCGCGCCCGCATCGACTACCAGGTCTTCCCGCGTCTCGCCGCCTTCGCCGAGGTCGCCTGGTCCGAGCTGCCCGCCCCCGAGGAGCGCGACTACGCGGCGTTCGAGCGGCGGATGGGCAGCCACTACCGGCGGCTCGACGCCCTCGGTGTCGACTACCGGCCGCCCGGCGGCCCGTTGCCGTGGCAGAAGCGCCCCGGGGTGACCGGGTTCCCGCGCGAGGGGACGCCCCCGAACGTGTGAGTCGGCGCCAACCCCGGTGTCCGCCGCCCCGGACTCTGGGACCGTTGAACGGCCATGAGGAACAAGTCGTACAACAGCGTTGAAGACCGGCAATCCGTATGTGGTGCCGAAGATATGACAAAAGTGGACGCCGCTGTCGGAAGGGCGCATCCCTCGCGGATGCGTCCTTCGCGGACCCTCTCGCCGGTCGGCCCGGAAGATGTGCCAGAGTTGCCACGTCCGGCCTGTGAGCACGTACGGTACGGCAACACGGGCGGGAACGCCGGACACCGGGAAGGGGCAGCTGGGTGACCACACACGCACCGCAGACAACGCGGTCGGTGACGCTGCCGACCACACTCGACGAGGCCGTCGCGGCGCTGACCGCCATGCCCGCGGCCGTGCCGGTCGCCGGGGGAACGGACCTCATGGCGGCCGTCAACCGGGGCCAGCTCAGGCCCGCCGGACTGGTGGGCCTCGGCCGGATCAGCGAGATCCGCGGCTGGCGCTACCAGGACGGCCACGCCCTCCTCGGCGCCGGGCTCACCCACGCCCGGATGGGCCGTCCCGACTTCGCCGCCCTCATGCCCGCGCTCGCGGCGTCCGCGCGCGCCGCCGGACCCCCGCAGATCCGCAACGCGGGCACCCTCGGCGGCAATATCGCCACCGCCGCCCCGACCGGCGACAGCCTGCCCGTGCTCGCCGCGCTGGAGGCGGAGCTGGTCATCGCCGGCCCCGGCGGCGTCCGCCGCGAACTGCCCGTCTCCCATCTGCTGACGGGCCGCGAGCTGCTCGCGCCGGCCGAACTCATCGGCTATGTGCGGGTACCGCTGCTGCACGCCCCCCAGGTCTTCCTGAAGGCGACAGGACGCACCGGACCCGGCCGCGCCACCGCGTCCGTCGCCGTCGTCCTCGACCCCGTGCGGCGCGGGGTGCGCTGCGCGGTGGGCGCCATCGCGCCCATGCCGCTGCGGCCCATGGACGCCGAGCGCTGGATCGCCTCGCTCATCGACTGGGACGGCCGGCGCGGGCTCGCGGCCGAAGCGCTCACCGCCTTCGGGGAGTACGTCGCCACCGCGTGCATCCCCGACCCGCCACCGCCGGCCGACGGCGAGGAGCAGGCCGTCCACCCGCCCGCCGTACTGCATCTGCGGCGCACCGTCGCCGCGCTGGCCCGACGTGCACTGGGGAGGGCGCTGTCATGAGCAACAGCAGCGACAACAGCGGCAACAGCGGCAACAACGCCCACGGCGACAGCGGGGCGCACCCGCACCAGCACGCCCAGCGGCAGGGGCACCCCGCCGAGCACGGCGGCTGGCAGCCGACGCCCCACGGCGAGTACGACTACGAGGCCACGGCCTTCGTGCACATCCCGCCGGAGGACATGCCGGGCGCCTCCCCGCTGGAGGCCCCCGGGCACGGCTATGTGCCGCCGATGATCCTGCCGCTCACCCCGGCGGCCGACCCGCAGGTCCCGGAGGCCTGGCAGGACCACCGGTCCCACCAGGCCGCCGAGGACCACGGTCACCAGGTCTGGCCGGAGCCGGGCGGCCACCCCGCGCCGTACGCCGCCGACCCCGGGCAGCGCGGTCCCGGGGGCCCGGAGGTCCACGGCGAGGGGCATCCCGGCGCCGATCCGCACGCCACCGGGCAGTGGGCGTTCCAGGACGCCCCGCACTCCGCGCCGGGCGCGGACGTCACCGGGCAGTGGACCATTCCCGTCGCCCGCGGGGATCTCCCCGAGGAGACGGGGGAGTTCACCGCCTCCATGCTCCACTCCCAGTGGAACTCGGCGCCCGCGACCCTGCCCGGCGGCGCCACCGCGCCCTGGGCCGCCGAGCCCCCCTCCACCCTCCCGGGCGGCGCTCCCGCGCCCTGGGCCACCGGCCCCGAGGACCGGGCGTTCCCGCCCGCGCCCCCGGCACCCGGGGAGGGCCGGGCCGCCGGGCCGGACGCCCACGCCCCCGGCGGGCCCGGCCCCCGGGACACCGAACCGCCCCGGGAGCAGGCCGCCGCCGCGCCCACGGCCCACGCGCCCGCCGCCCACGCGCCCGCCGCCCACGCGCCCGAGGCCCCCGCCCCGGCGGCGCCGGACGCACGGGAACCGGCCCCGGACACCACCGCGACCGGCACCCACGCCCCCGCCGGGCCCGCCGCCCCCCCGGCCGGGGAACACCCCGCCGACCACGGGAGCGGTGCGCCGACCGCCGTCCCCCCGGCACCCGAAGACCTCCCGGAGCCCCACCCGGCGGGGCTCCTCGCCGCCGGGGAACCGGACCAGGCCGCCCCGGCCGACCCGGCGACCGCCCCGGGGCCGTCCGGCACTGCGGTCTCCGAGGACCACGCCTTCGGCGCCGAGCCCGAGGCCCAGGCCGGCCCGGCCCCGGCCGACGGGTCCGTCCCGCCGTCCGCCACTCCGGCGGCCGGGGGCCACGGCTTCGCCGCCGACCCCCCCGGGACAGGTGCGCCCCGGGCCCACGGCTCCCCGGTGACCGGCGAGGAGACCGCCGGAGAGCCGCCGGCTCCCGAGGCCGCGGGAACGGAACGGGCCGAAGCGACCGAAGGAGCCGAGGGGGCCCCGCGGTCTCCCGGGGCACTCGCGCCCGACACCCCCGGCCCCGGCGCCCCGGAACCCCGTGAGGACCCGGTCGCGGACGCGGCTCCCGCGCCGGACACCGACGTGGCCGGCGCGCCCGGCACCGGCGAGCCGCCCGCCGCCGCCCCGGCCACGGAGCCGGAAGGGGCCGCCCCCGCGCCCCCTCCCGTCCCCGATTCCGCCGCGGCCCTCGCCGCCGCCGCGCAGGAGCACCCGCCCACCTCCTACGTCCTGCGGGTCAACGGCACCGACCGCCCCGTCACCGACGCCTGGATCGGCGAGTCCCTGCTCTACGTCCTGCGCGAGCGCCTCGGCCTCGCCGGCGCCAAGGACGGCTGCTCCCAGGGCGAGTGCGGCGCCTGCAACGTCCAGGTGGACGGCCGGCTGGTCGCCTCCTGTCTGGTGCCCGCGGCGACCGCCGCCGGCTGCGAGGTCCGTACGGTCGAGGGGCTCGCCACCGACGGCGAACCCTCCGACGTCCAGCGGGCCCTGGCCGCCTGCGGCGCCGTCCAGTGCGGCTTCTGCATCCCCGGCATGGCCATGACCGTCCATGACCTGCTGGAGGGCAACCACCGCCCCACCGAACTGGAGACCCGCCAGGCCCTCTGCGGCAACCTCTGCCGCTGCTCGGGCTACCGCGGAGTCCTCGACGCCGTACGGGAGGTGGTGGCGGGCCGGGAGGCCTCCGCCGCCGCCGCCGCGGAGGCGGGCGAAGCCGCGCAGGCCGCCCACCCGGCGGCGGATGCCCGCATTCCGCACCAGGCGCCCCCCGGCGCCGGTAGTGTGCAGCCCCACCCGCATGACGGAGGCATGGCGTGACCAACGACGCGGCCCCCTTCCCCCGGCCGGAGCAGCCCGCCCACGGCCTCGGGACCTCGCTCCTCCCGGCCGACGCCCGGGCGAAGACCGAGGGCACCTTCCCGTACGCCTCCGACCTCTGGGCCGAGGGCCTGCTGTGGGCGGCGATCCTGCGCTCGCCGCACCCCCACGCCCGGATCACCGGCATCGACACCTCGGCGGCCCTGGAGATGCCCGGGGTCCGCGCGGTCGTCACCCATGAGGACATCCCCGGTGACACCTCGTACGGGCGACGCATCGCCGACCGGCCCGTCTTCGCCTCCGAACTGGTGCGCCACCACGGCGAGGCCATCGCCGCCGTCGCCGCCGACCACCCCGATACCGCCCGGCTCGCCGCCGCCGCCATCGCCGTCGAGTACGAGGTGCTGGAGCCGGTCACCGACCCGGAGAAGGCGTTCGCCGCCGAGCCGCTGCACCCCGACGGCAATCTGATCCGGCACATCCCGCTGCGCTACGGCGACCCGGACATCGCCGGGGAGATCGTCGTCGAGGGCCTCTACCGCATCGGCCGCCAGGACCCCGCGCCGATCGGCGCCGAGGCCGGTCTCGCCGTACCGCGCCCGGACGGCGGGGTCGAGCTGTACGTCGCCTCCACCGACCCGCACACCGACCGCGATCTCGCGGCCAACTGCTTCGGCCTGGAGCCGGACCGGGTGAAGATCGTGGTCACCGGTGTCCCCGGTGCGACCGGCGACCGCGAGGACCCCGGCTTCCAGCTCCCGCTGGGGCTGCTGGCGCTGCGCACCGGCTGCCCGGTCAAGCTGACCGCCACCCGCGAGGAGTCCTTCCTCGGCCACGCCCACCGCCACCCGACGCTGCTGCGCTACCGCCACCACGCCGACGCGGACGGCCGGCTGGTGAAGGTGGAGGCACAACTCCTGCTGGACGCGGGCGCCTACGCCGACTCGTCCTCCGAGTCCCTCGCGGCGGCCGTCGCCTTCGCCTGCGGCCCCTATGTCGTCCCGCACGCCTTCATCGAGGGCTGGGCGGTCCGCACCAACAACCCCCCGTCGGGCCATGTGCGCGGCGAGGGCGCGATGCAGGTGTGCGCCGCCTACGAGGCCCAGATGGACAAGCTCTCCGTCAAGCTCGGACTCGACCCCACCGAGCTGCGGCTCCGCAATGTGCTCGCGACCGGTGACATCCTCCCCACCGGCCAGACCGTGACCTGCCCGGCCCCGGTCGCCGAACTGCTCCAGGCCGTACGGGACTTCCCGCTGCCGCCGCTGCCCAAGGACACGCCCGAGGACGACTGGCTCCTCCCCGGCGGCCCGGAGGGCGCGGGCGAGCCGGGCGCGGTGCGCCGGGGCGTGGGGTACGCCCTGGGCATGGTGCACATGCTCGGCGCCGAGGGCACCGACGAGGTCTCCACCGCCACCGTCAAGATCCACGACGGTATCGCCACCGTCATCTGCGCGGCCGTCGAGACCGGCCAGGGCTTCACCACCCTCGCCCGCCAGATCGTCCAGGAGACCCTGGGCGTCGACGAGGTCCATGTCGCCGCCGTCGACACCGACCAGCCCCCCGCGGGCCCCGCCGCCCACGGCCGGCACACCTGGGTCTCGGGCGGCGCGGTCGAACGGGCCGCGAAGATGGTCCGTACGCAACTGCTCCAGCCGCTGGCCCACCAGTTCGGCATGTCCACCGAGCTGCTCCAGATCGCCGACGGCAAGATCACCTCGTACGACGGCGTCCTCTCCACCACGGTGATGGAGGCGATGGAGGGCAAGGAGCTGTGGGCCACGGCCCAGTGCCGTCCGCACCCCACCGAGCCGCTCGACGAGACCGGCCAGGGCGACGCCTTCGTCGGCATGGCCTTCTGCGCGGTGCGCGCGGTGGTCGATGTGGACATCGAGCTGGGCTCGGTCCGGGTGGTCGAGATGGCGGTCGCCCAGGACGTGGGCCGGGTGCTCAACCCGGCGCAGCTCGCCAGCCGGATCGAGGCGGGGATCACCCTCGGGGTCGGCACGGCCCTCACCGAGAACCTGCGCTCGGCCCGGGGGGTGATCCGCCACCCCGACCTCACCGGATACGCCCTGCCGACCTCGCTCGACGCGCCCGACATCCGCATTGTGAAGCTGGTGGAGGAGCGGGACGTGGTGGCGCCGTTCGGCGCGAAGGCGGCGAGCGCGGCCCCCGTGGTCACCTCCCCGGCGGCGGTGGCGGCGGCCGTCCGCGCCGCCACCGGCCGCCCGGTCAACCGCCTTCCGATCCGCCCCCAGGCCGCCGTCGCCCACGGCTAGGGAGTTTCTTTCGGATCGGGCCGGATCGGTGAGCGGGGTCCGGTGCGGTGGATCGCGAGCCCGGCACGATCCGAAAGAGACGACCCAGGGCTTCGGGAGGCCGTCGGCGAGGGCGGTGCGCGCTCGCCTGGAGGGCGGCCCGCCCGCCCGCCGTGTACACCGGCACCGCACCGAGCGGGAAGACATCGGACGAGGCCCGCCCGGCGGCCCAGGGCCTGTTCGGGCGCGCCGGAACCGGGGGGCGCCGGGGTCCGGCCGGTGGGGGTGAGGGTGAGTCGGCTCGGGCGGCGGCCATCGCCGTGTTCGCCGCCCCCGGGCTGCTCACGGCCGCCCGCGCCACGGGCGGGGGCGGGGTCGGGCCCCGCCTCCCGTACGGGAAGGAGCCAGGGCCCGGAGAGGTGCCGGGCCGCGTCCGCCCGCCTCGGCGGCGAACCGCCCGGGGCCGGCGCCGCCGGAGGGGTCGCGAGCGGGACCGTGCGGGCGCCGTCGCCGCCGCGCGGGCGGGAGATCCGGGGCCGTCCGGGGCGAGCCGCCAATGATCTCGTACACCCCGATCCGGCCCTGTGCCGGTGTGTGCTCCCGCCCCGGTGTGTGCCGCGGTGGTGCCATCCCCGTGCCCCCGTGTCCCCGTGTCCCCGTGTCTCGTGTGGTTCCTGAGTGCCCTGAGCTGTCTGGGGCAGGGATGGCGGGGCCGAGGGGTCCGGGGATAGCGTCGGATCATGAGCGAGCAGTTGAACTCGGCCGTCGTCCTCATCACCGGGATCATGGCCTCCGGCAAGTCCACGGTCGCCCAGGCACTGGCGGAGCGGCTCCCCAGGGCGGCGCATGTCCGGGGTGATGTCTTCCGCCGTATGACGGTCTCCGGCCGGGTCGAGATGGGCTCACCCGACGAGGCCGAGGCCCTCGCCCAACTCCGCCTCCGCCACCGCCTCTCCGCCCGCACGGCCGACACCTACGCGGAGTCCGGCTGGACGGCGGTGGTGCAGGACATCGTGATCGGCGCCGACCTCCCCGCCTGTCTCACCCTCATCCACACCCGGCCCCTGTACGTGGTGGTTCTGGCCCCCACCCCCGCCGCGGTCACGGCCCGCGAGTCCGCCCGCCCCAAAACGGGCTACGGCCCGCCCTGGACGGTCGAGGCCCTGGACACGGCCCTCCGCCGCGACACCCCGCGCCTGGGCCTCTGGCTGGACACGAGCGACCAGACGCCTCAGGAGACGGTGGACGCGATTCTGGGGGACCTGGGAGGGGCCCGCGTCTGAGCGGGGCGGGGCGGGCGCGGGAGAGCCGCGCCTGCTGTGTCTTTCCGGGGGTGCCCCCGGGACCTCCGGTCGGAGGCCCCGGTACGGGTGTCGATGAGAGGCCGTGATCGGAATCGAACCGACCTAACTCGCTTTGCAGGCGAGTCCCTCAACCACTCGGGCACACGGCCGTGTGCTGGAACTGATCCGACCGTAGGCCGCCGCGGGCGGTGGGCTCAAGCGATCTCCGCATCCCGCAATACGACTGCCACACGGCGTTCACAGACGTACGACCAAGGGACCACCTCCGGTAGCGACCTGCGACAGGGTTCACATTCGGCCATGCCCCTTACTCTTGGGCCATGACCGCCCTGGAACCCCGTGACGCCGAGGTCACGCCGCCGACAGCTGTGAACACCGCCGAGCCCGACGCCGCACGCGGCGAGGAACGGGCTCAGGCCAGCGGGATTCTCGGGCGGACCCACCGGGCGCTCAGTATCGGGATCATCGCCGTCGTGCTGCTGATCGCCTTCGAGGCGACCGCGGTCGGCACCGCGATGCCCGTCGCCGCGCGGGAGCTGAACGGGATCGGGCTGTACGCCTTCGCCTTCTCCTCCTACTTCACCACCAGCCTCTTCGCCATGGTCCTCTCCGGGCAGTGGGCCGACCGCGACGGGCCGCTCCGGCCGCTCGCCGCCGGGATCTCGGCGTTCGCGGTCGGGCTGCTGCTCTCCGGGACCGCCGGCACCATGTGGCTCTTCATCCTCGGACGGGCCGTGCAGGGGCTCGGCGGCGGGCTGGTGATCGTCGCGCTGTACGTGGTCATCGGCCGCGCCTACCCGGAGCGGCTCCGGCCCGCCATCCTCGCCGCCTTCGCCGCGAGCTGGGTGATCCCCTCGGTCGTCGGACCGCTCGCCTCCGGGACCGTCACCGAGCAGCTCGGCTGGCGCTGGGTCTTCGTCGGCATCCCCGTCCTCGTCGTCTTCCCGCTCGCCCTCGCCCTGCCCGCGATACGGCGGACGGCCTCCGGTCCCGCCGACAAGGCCGCGCCCCGCCCGCCCTTCGACGCCCGCAGGATCAGGCTCGCCCTCGGTATCTCGCTGGGGGTGGGGCTGCTCCAGTACGCGGCCCAGGACCTGGAGTGGATCTCCCTCCTCCCGGCCGCGCTCGGCGCGGCGCTGATGGTGCCCGCCGTGCTCGGGCTGCTGCCCAAGGGCACCTACCGCGCGGCACGCGGGCTGCCCTCCGTCGTCCTGCTGCGCGGTGTCGCCGCCGGGTCCTTCATCGCCGCCGAGTCCTTCGTACCGCTGATGCTGGTCACCCAGCGGGGGCTGTCGCCCACGATGGCCGGGCTCTCGCTCGCGGTCGGTGGGGCGACCTGGGCCCTCGGTTCGTTCCTCCAGTCCCGGCCCCGCATGGAGCCGCACCGGCAGCGGCTGATGGTCGGCGGGATGATCCTGGTGGCCGCCGCGATAGCCACCGCGCCGAGCGTGCTGATCCCGTCGGTGCCGGTGTGGATCGTGGGGGTCGCGTGGGGGGTTGGCTGTTTCGGCATGGGCATGGTGATCGCTTCGACCAGTGTGCTGCTGCTGAAGCTCTCCGCGCCTGAGGAGGCCGGGGCGAACTCGGCCTCCCTCCAGATCTCGGACGGCCTCTCCAATGTGATGCTGCTCGCTGCGGGAGGGGCGGCGTTCGCCGCGCTCGGCGGGGGGTCGGTGGCGGGGCATGCCGTCACGGCGGCGGGGGAGTCGCAGCCGGTGGCCTTCGCGGTGGTGTTCCTTCCGATGGCGGTGGTGGCGCTGGCGGGGGCCTGGGTGGCGACGCGCCTCCGCGTACGCCCCGACCCCGCGTAGCCCGCCCCCGGACGCA
The DNA here is from genome assembly GCF_040296845.1 of Streptomyces sp. NPDC001985. Classification (NCBI taxonomy): domain Bacteria; kingdom Bacillati; phylum Actinomycetota; class Actinomycetes; order Kitasatosporales; family Streptomycetaceae; genus Streptomyces; species Streptomyces sp. NPDC001985. Next base: position 15,869 of record NZ_JBEOYB010000028.1, on the reverse strand, counting down.
CCCGAGCCCCGGGCCCCTGCCCGCCCCCGGGTCCCCACCGCGCCCTGCCCCACCACTGGCGCCTGAGCCGCGCCGCCTCTGCTTCTCTGGTGTGTTCGGGCGCCCGGCCTCGCTGTGGGCGCCCCCCCGGATGCAGCCCCGGGGGAGTTCGAGTGGCACCACCCGGCCTCTCCGCGCTTGAGGCCGCTCCGCCTCGGCCTCTCCTGTGTTCGAGCAGCACCACTCCAGCCGCTTCGGCGATTGGGCCGCACCATCCCCACCCCTCCGGCGAGCTGAGGCACGAAATCCAGCCCCGCCGGCGTTTGGGCCGGGCCACCTTCACCGCTCCGGCGAGCTGAGGCACGAAATCCAGCCTCGCCGGCGTTTGGGTCGGGCCACCTTCACCGCTCCGGTGAGCTGAGGCACGAAATCCAGCCTCGCCGGCGTCTGAGGCGCGGGGGTTCGGGGGCTGGCCCCCGACCCGGGCCCGCAGGATGCGGGCACCTGTGGCACAGGGTCCGTCCTCAAGCGCCGGACGGGCTGGGTTTGCCGGACGGGCTGGGGTGCTCGGGCTTCGGGGGGTGACCCGGGTGGGGTGTGTGAAGCGGGTCTCACCGGTCGCCCCGCGCGCCTCGGCCGGGGCCGGCACCCCGGTAGGGTGGCCCGGTTGTCATACCCGTCGTGACTGGACCAGCGCCGAACCGGAGACCGTGACTACTACCGCCTCCCACTCCCACCACCTGTCCCCCGCCTTCCCCGGCCGCGCCCCCTGGGGCACCGCCGGCAAGCTGCGCGCCTGGCAGCAGGGCGCCATGGACAGATACCTCCAGGAGCAGCCCCGCGACTTCCTCGCCGTCGCCACCCCCGGCGCCGGCAAGACCACCTTCGCGCTCACCCTCGCCTCCTGGCTGCTGCACCACCATGTCGTCCAGCAGGTGACCGTCGTCGCCCCGACCGAGCATCTGAAGAAGCAGTGGGCCGCGGCGGCCGCGCGGGTCGGGATCAAGCTCGACCCCGACTACAGCGCCGGGCCGCTCAGCAAGGAGTACCACGGCGTCGCCATCACCTACGCCGGTGTCGGCGTACGCCCCATGCTCCACCGCAACCGCTGCGAGCAGCGCAAGACCCTCGTCATCCTCGACGAGATCCACCACGCCGGCGACTCCAAGTCCTGGGGCGAGGCCTGCCTCGAAGCCTTCGACCCGGCCACCCGCCGGCTCGCGCTCACCGGCACCCCCTTCCGCTCGGACACCAACCCGATCCCCTTCGTCACGTACGAGGAGGGCAACGACGGCATCCGCCGGTCCGCCGCCGACTACACCTACGGATACGGCAACGCCCTGGGCGACGGAGTCGTCCGGCCCGTGATCTTCCTCAGCTACAGCGGCAACATGCGCTGGCGCACCAAGGCCGGCGACGAGGTCGCCGCCCGCCTCGGCGAGCCGATGACCAAGGACGCCGTCTCCCAGGCCTGGCGCACCGCGCTCGACCCGCGCGGCGACTGGATGCCCAATGTGCTGCGCGCCGCCGACCAGCGGCTGAGCGAGGTCCGCAAGTCCATCCCGGACGCCGGTGGGCTGGTCATCGCCGCCGACCAGGACGCGGCCCGCTCGTACGCCAAACTCATCCGCGAGATCACCGGGGTGAAAGCCACTGTCGTCCTCTCCGACGACACCGGCGCCTCCAAGCGCATCGACGAGTTCAGCGAGAGCGGCGACCGCTGGATGGTCGCCGTCCGGATGGTGTCCGAGGGCGTCGACGTCCCCCGCCTCGCCGTCGGCGTCTACGCCACCACCATCTCCACCCCGCTCTTCTTCGCCCAGGCCGTCGGCCGTTTCGTCCGCTCGCGCCGGCGCGGTGAGACCGCGTCCGTCTTTCTGCCCACCATCCCCATGCTCCTCGGCTTCGCCAACGAGATGGAGGTCGAGCGCGACCACGTCCTCGACCGGCCGAAGAAGGACGGCGACGACGAGGACCCGTACGCCGAGTCCGAGAAGGAGATGGACGAGGCCAACCGCGAGCAGGACGAGGACACGGGCGAGCAGGACACCCTGCCCTTCGAGGCCCTGGAGTCGGACGCCGTCTTCGACCGGGTCATGTACAACGGCGCCGAGTTCGGCATGCAGGCGCACCCCGGCAGCGAGGAGGAGCAGGACTACCTCGGCATCCCCGGGCTCCTCGAACCCGACCAGGTGCAGATGCTTCTCCAGAAGCGGCAGGCGCGGCAGATCGCCCACAGCCGCAAGAAGCCCGACTCCGAGGCCGATCTGCTGGAGCTGCCCGCCGAGCGCAGGCCCGTCATCTCGCACAAGGAACTCCTGGAACTGCGCAAGCAGTTGAACACCATGGTGGGCGCCTATGTCCATCAGAGCGGCAAGCCGCACGGCGTCGTCCACACCGAGCTGCGGCGGGTCTGCGGCGGGCCGCCGAGCGCGGAGGCGACCGCCGGGCAGATCCGGGAGCGCATCAAGAAGGTGCAGGAGTGGGCCACCCGGATGCGGTGAGTCCGGCTGCCGGGAAGGCTCAGGGGAGGCCCGGGGAAGGCCCGGGGGAGTGGCGCCGGAGCCGGTCCATCACGTGCTGACGCCCGGATTCTGGACGAGGTCTTCCGCTGAGCGGACCGGGTCGATACTGTCCCGGGCAATGCAAGCGCCCCGTGGCAGCGCCGCCGCGGAGCCCAGTCGGTGTGCCTTGGCCTGCCGGCGGGCCTCTGGGGCGCGGCGCCAACGGGACCGGTGCCGCGACACAACGCCATGAGAGTCCGCCGTCACACACTCCGAAGGAGAGGGCGTCGTGACCGCGGAGACATCCCAGACGCTCGACCGAGGACTGCGCGTCCTCAAACTGCTCGCCGACACCGATCACGGGCTGACCGTCACCGAGTTGTCCAACAAGCTCGGTGTCAACCGGACTGTCGTCTACCGGCTGCTCGCCACCCTGGAGCAGCACGCCCTCGTCCGCCGCGACCTCGGCGGGCGTGCCCGCGTGGGGCTCGGGGTGCTGCGGCTGGGCCGCCAGGTGCACCCGCTGGTGCGGGAGGCGGCGATGCCCGCGCTGCGGGCGCTCGCCGAGGACATCGGGGCGACCGCGCATCTCACCCTGGTGGACGGGGCGGAGGCGCTGGCGGTCGCCGTGGTCGAGCCGACCTGGACCGACTATCACGTGGCGTACCGGGCGGGCTTCCGGCACCCCCTCGACCGGGGGGCGGCGGGCCGGGCGATTCTGGCCGCCCGGCAGCGGGACGCGGACGAGCCCGGGTACACCCTGACCCACGGGGAGCTGGAGGCGGGGGCGAGCGGGGCTGCGGCGGCGCTGGTGGGGGTGACGGGGATAGAGGGGAGTGTGGGGGTGGTGATGCTCGCGGACGCTGTTCCCGAGCGGGTCGGGCGCCGTGTGATGGACGCGGCCCGCGAGGTCGCCGACGCCCTCCGCTGACCCCGGGGCCGTCCTCCGTCCCGTGCGGGCCCGTGTGCCCCGGGGTCCGTCCTCAATCGCCGGACGGGCTGAGATTCCCGCCCGTCGGGGCCCCGGGCCGTCTCGGCCTCCACGGTGTTCGGGGCGTACCCACCCGGTCTTCCCGGTGGCCTGAGTGATCCCCGCCCTCGTCGGCGCCCCGGGCCGTCTCGGCCTCCTTGGCGTTGTTTGAGGCGTACCCACCCCGCTTTCCCGGTGGTCTGAGTGATCCCCGCCGTGTCGGACAGCCGGGCCATCTGAGCCCCGCCGGCGTTTGAGGCGCGGGGGTTCGGGGGCGGGCCCCCGACGAGGGGCCGCGCGCGGCGGGTGGCTCGGGCACCCCCGGGCCCCGGGCACCCCCCGGCCCCAGGCGCTCCCGGCCCCGGGGCACCCCCGGGCACCCCGGCCGCGGGGCACGGGGGCGGGGGCGGCCCGATAGATTGGGGGCGTGGCCTTCCGTCTTCCGCGCACCCGCGCCCTCGCCCTCACCCTCAGCGCCCTCCCCATCGCCGCCCTCCTCGCCGTCGCCGCCCTCGCCCCCCTCCCGTACGTCATCGCCGGGCCCGGGGACACCGCGGATGTCCTCGGCGAGCACAAGGGCGCCCCGGTCATCTCCATCACCGGCGCGCCCGTCCGCCCGACCCAGGGCGCGCTGCGGATGACCACGATCCTCGCCACCGGCCCGGACACCGAGGTCGATCTCGCCCGGGTCGCCGACAGCTGGCAGCGCACGGACCGCTCCGTCCTGCCCCGCGACTCCGTCTACCCCTCCGGCAAGTCCAGCCAGGAGGTCTCCGAGCGCAATCTCGCGGACATGGCGGAGTCCCAGCACGAGGCGACCCGGGCGGCGCTCTCGTACCTCGGTGAGGACCCGAAGAAGGTGAAGGTCACCCTCCGGCTGGCCGATGTGGGCGGACCCAGCGCCGGGCTGCTCTTCTCCCTCGGCATCGTCGACAAGCTCGACGGCAACGGCTCCGGCGGCGATCTCACCGGCGGCCGGAACATCGCCGGTACGGGAACGATCAGCGCCGACGGCACGGTCGGCCCGGTCGCCGGCGTGGCGCTGAAGACCCAGGCCGCCAAGCGCGACGGCGCCACGGTCTTCCTGGTGCCGAAAGGGGAGTGCGAGTCCGCGCGGGCCGGGGCCGATGACGGGCTCCGGCTGATCCCCGTGGCCACCCTGAAGGGCGCGGTGGAGTCCCTCCGCGCCCTGGACGAGGGAGCCCGGGTCCCCTCCTGCTGACCCGGCCCCCGCCGGGGGCTACTCGTCCGCCGCCGCCTGCTCCACCAGCGGGATGATCCGCAGCCGCACCGGGTTCTCCATCACGATCGCCGTCGAGGCCCGCATGATCCCCTCGAAGCCCACCACCCGGTCGATCACCCGCTGGAGATCCGCGTTGGAGCGGGCCACCAGCCGGCAGAGCATGTCCCCGTGCCCGGTCGTCGTGTGCAGCTCCAGCACCTCGGGGACGTTCGCCAGATGCGCCCGCACATCCGCCCCCTGCCCCTGCTTGATCTCCAGGGTCGCGAAGGCCGTGACCGGATAGCCGAGCGCCGCCGGATCGACATCGGGGCCGAAGCCCCTGATCACCCCGTGCGCCCGGAGCCGGTCGAGGCGCGCCTGCACCGTCCCCCGCGCCACCCCGAGCCGCCGGGACGCCTCCAGCACCCCGATCCGGGGCTCGCGCGCCAGCAGCACGATCAAGCGGCCGTCCAGATGATCGATCGCCATCAGCTCTCCCGAGTGGTCATCCTGTACAGAAAGCATCACCATGGTGGGGCAGGGTTGTGCGGATTGCTCAGTGAAATGACGAACTGTTGCGCACCTTGTGGATCGAGCGCACGCTGCGGCTATGACTGAGACCATGGATCACCACCTGACCACCGCGCGCGAGGCCGACCCCTTCCCGGTGAAGGGAATGGACGCGGTCGTCTTCGCCGTCGGCAATGCCCGCCAGGCCGCGCACTACTACTCCACGGCCTTCGGCATGAAACTCGTCGCCTACTCCGGACCGGAGAACGGCAGCCGGGAGACCGCGAGTTACGTACTGGAGAGCGGTGCCGCCCGCTTCGTCCTCACCTCGGTCATCAAACAGTCCACCGACTGGGGCCACTTCCTCGCCGGCCATGTCGCCGAACACGGCGACGGGGTGATCGACCTCGCGATCGAGGTCCCCGACGCCCGTGCCGCGTACGCCTATGCCACCGCGCACGGAGCGCGCGGCGTCACCGAGCCGTACGAACTCAAGGACGAGCACGGCACGGTGGTGCTCGCCGCCATCGCCACCTACGGGAAGACCCGGCACACCCTGGTCGACCGCTCCGGCTACGACGGCCCCTACCTCCCCGGGTTCACCGCCGCCGAGCCCATGGTCGCGCCGCCCGCCAAGCGGACCTTCCAGGCCATCGACCACTGCGTCGGCAATGTCGAACTCGGCCGGATGAACGAGTGGGTGGCCTTCTACAACAACGTCATGGGCTTCACCAACATGAAGGAGTTCGTGGGCGACGACATCGCCACCGAGTACTCCGCCCTGATGTCGAAGGTCGTCGCCGACGGCACCCTCAAGGTCAAGTTCCCGATCAACGAGCCCGCCATCGCGAAGAAGAAGTCCCAGATCGACGAGTATCTGGAGTTCTACGGCGGCGCCGGGGTCCAGCACATCGCCCTCGCGACCAACGACATCGTCTCGACCGTGCGCGCCATGCGCGCCGCCGGTGTGACCTTCCTGGACACCCCGGACTCGTACTACGACACCCTCGGCGAGTGGGCCGGCGAGACCCGGGTCCCGGTCGAGACGCTGCGCGAGCTGAAGATCCTCGTCGACCGCGACGAGGACGGCTATCTGCTCCAGATCTTCACCAAGCCGGTGCAGGACCGGCCGACGGTCTTCTTCGAGATGATCGAACGCCATGGCTCGATGGGCTTCGGCAAGGGCAACTTCAAGGCCCTCTTCGAGGCGATCGAGCGCGAGCAGGAGAAGCGCGGCAACCTCTGACGCACCCTGGACGCCCCCGCCGGGCAGCCCCCGCCCCTGCCCGGCGCACGGCCCGCCACCGCCCTCCGCCTACGATGCGGCTCGTGTGCGCACAAGTGATGATCGCCGAGGACGACGAGAAGCAGGCCGAGCTGGTCCGCCGCTATCTCGAACGGGAGGGCCACGCCGTCACGCTCGTGCGCGACGGCCGCTCCGCCATCGAGGCCGTCCGGCACCGCCCACCCGATCTGCTCGTCCTCGATGTGATGATGCCCAAGGTCGACGGCCTGGACGTGCTGCGCATCCTGCGCGCCGAGGCGTACGAACTCCCGGTGCTGATGCTCACCGCCCGCACCACCGAGGACGATCTGCTGCTCGGGCTCGACCTGGGCGCCGACGACTACATGACCAAGCCCTACAGCCCCCGTGAGCTGATGGCCCGGGTCCGCACCCTGCTCCGGCGCGCCCGCAGGGCGGCCCCCGGGCCGGAGGAGCCGCCGGGGGAGCCGGTGCTCGCGGTCGGCTCCCTCGTCGTGGACCCGCAGCGGCACGAGGTCACCGTCGACGGCGTCCGGATCGACTGCACCCCGGGGGAGTTCCGCATCCTCGCCGCGATGGTGGCCGAACCGGGCCGGGTCTTCACCCGGCAGCAGCTCCTGGAGGAGCTGCACGGCTTCGCCCGCTACATAGGCGACCGGACCGTGGACGTCCACATCATGAATCTGCGCAAGAAGATCGAGCCCGCGCCCCGGCGTCCGGAGCGGCTGCTCACGGTCTTCGGCGTGGGCTACAAGCTGGCGGCACCCGAGAGGCAGCCGCGCCATGCCCGGCCGTGAGCCCGGCCCCCCTGGCGGGCCCCGTCGTGAGCCCCGTCGCCGGTCCCGTCGTGGGCCCGGGCAGGAGCGCGGCCGGGGGAGCCCCCGGCGGCTGCCGCTGCGCAGAAGCCTCCTGGGCCGGCTGCTCGCCGTCTCCGCGCTGGTCGCCGCCTGCTCGGTCGCCGCCACCGCCTGGCTCGCCGTCCAGACCACCACCGGCGCCATCCGCCAGGAACAGGGCCAGAACCTCACCGACGGCGCCCGGATCTACGACGCCCTGCGCGGCCACGCGGCCACCAGCGCACGCTGGGACGGCGTCCAGAAGACCGTGCGCGACCTGGCCCGGAAGTACGACCGCCGGATAGCGCTCACCACCCGGGACCGCAGGACCATCGCGGACTCCGCGGGCCAGGGCGCCGGGAGCGGCTCCGGCTCAGGCTCAGGCTCAAGTTCCGGTTCCGGTTCCGGTTCCGGTTCCGGGGCGCCCGCCCCCGCGCTGCCCGCGCAGGCGTCCGCCGTGGTCGACCCGCTCAACCCGCACACCGCCCTCGCCCCCGCCGCCGTACCGAACGGCGCCGACCCCGCCGACCGGATCGACCCGCGCGCCGTGGGCCCCTTCCGGCTCCCCGCCGCCGAGCGCGCCACCCTGCGGAAGACCGCCCGGGGGACCGTGGCCTGTCTGCGCGACTACGCGCTGGCCGCCGACATCGTCGAGACCCCGAGCGGCCGGCCGCACATCCGGATCGTCGGCCACAACGGCGGCGATGTCCCCGCCGGCACCCGCTGCGGCGAGAACACCCTCGCCGAGCCCACCCGTACCGAGGCCAGGGCCCTCACCGCGCTCAACAAGCTCTCCGACGACTGTCTGAAGCTGAAGGGACGGAAGGGGGTACGGCTGAACCTGGACCTCTCCTGGAAGGGCGGGCCCCCGGCACCGGAGAAGATGCCGGAGCCCGTCGTGGACGGCGGCGGCAGCGCCGTGCGCCCGCTCCCGGCCCCGCCGCCCTCCGACGGCATGCTGGTGCTGCCCCGCTCGAAGCCCGGCGACAGCGCCGCCGACCGGGACATCGCCTCCTGCGTCGAGACCGCCCGCCGCGAGCAGCTCACCTCCCATGTCTCCCCGCCCGCGCTGCTCTTCATCGGCGACTCCGACGGGCCCACCGTCCCCGGTTTCGACCTCTCCCCGGAGAACACCGCCCGGATCGTCGGCGTCGCCGCCCTCGTCCTCGCGCTGACCTTCGGCGCGACCCTGCTGGCCGCCTCCCGGCTCGTCCGGCCGCTGCGCGCCCTCACCGGCGCCGCCCAGCGGATGAAGGACGGGGAGCGCTCCGAGCCCGTACCGGTCACCACCGACAACGAGATCGGAAGGCTGGCCGCCGCCTTCAACGACATGACCGCGCACCGTGCCCGGATGGAGGCCCAGCGACGGGCGATGGTCAGCGATGTGGCGCATGAGCTGCGCACCCCGCTGAGCAATATCCGCGGCTGGCTGGAGGGCGCGCAGGACGGCATCGCCGAGCCCGACGAGGCCTTTGTCTCCTCGCTGCTGGAGGAGGCGGTGCAGCTCCAGCACATCATCGACGACCTCCAGGACCTGGCGGAGGCCGACGCGGGCGCCCTGCGGCTGCACCCCGAACCGGTCGGGATCGCCGAACTGGTCTGCCAGGTCGCCGCCGCCCACCAGGGCCGCGCCGACACCGCGGGCGTCACCCTGCGCACCGTCGCGGACGAGGACCTGCCGGTGCTGCGCGCGGACCCGGTCCGGCTGCGGCAGGCGGTGGGGAACCTGGTCTCCAACGCGGTACGGCACACTCCGCCCGGCGGGTCGGTCACCCTGCGGGCGCACCGCTGCGGCGAGGGCCGGCTCGCGGTGGCCGTCGCCGACACCGGGGAGGGGATCGCGGCGGACGATCTGCCCTATGTCTTCGACCGCTTCTGGCGGGCCGAGAAGTCCCGCAACCGTCGGACCGGCGGGAGCGGGCTCGGTCTGGCGATCGTCCGCAAGCTGGTGGAGGGGCACGGGGGTTCGGTGGACGTGGAGAGCAGGGCGGGCCACGGGGCGGTGTTCACGCTCCGGCTGCCGGTGGCCGGTCCGCCGGAGGAGGGCGCGCGGCGGGGGGCGGGCGACGGGGCTGATACGCCCACCACAACGATCTGACAGGTTCTTCACAACTTCAGGCCAGCCTGGCGTACGGGCCGGTCCGTGATCGCGACGCGGTCCCGGCACCACCACGTCCCAGCCGGTTTTCCGAATGGAGCCACCTTGAAGACTCGTCGTCTCTCCCTGCGCGCCCTCGCCGTCGCCACCGCGGCCGTCGGAGCGGCGCTCCTCCCGGCGGGTGCGGCGTTCGCCGACTCGTCGCCCACGGCCGTGCCCGCCGTCGAGAAGCCGGTCGACAAGTCCACCGCGCGGCCCGCCGAGAACCCCGCCGAGTTCCCGGTCAGGGAACTCGGCGACCAGAAGGGCAAGCCGTCCGGCCCGATGGTCCGTGTCCCGGTCGGCGGGGTCGCCGCCGGCGACAAGCCCGTGGTGGCGAAGGAGCGGAAGCCCGCGGCCGCGCCCATGGCGGTCAAGCCCGGCAAGGCCGACAAGGGCGACAAGGCCGCCCCGGTTGTCGTCGCCCCGCGCGGGGGAGTCGCCGCCGGTGAGCAGACCGCCGCGAGCACGAGCACGAGCACGAACGGGAGCGGGAACGGGACCGCGGCGCTCGCCGGAACGGCGGTCGCCTTCGCGCTGGTGGCGGGCGCGGGGACCTTCGTCGTCCGCCGCCGCGCCACCCTCGGCTGACGCCGGTCCACCACCCTCCCGCAGTGGCACCGCGCGCGCGGTGCCACTGCGGCCCCGTCCGCCTCCTGGAGTCCTGATGACCACCCAGCGCCCCGTCGGGGCCCTCGCGCTCGTCCTCGTCGCCCTCACCGCCGTGACGGCCTGCTCCTCCGGCGCCTCGGAGACCGGCGCGGCCGGGGACACCGCCCCGAGCACCCGGGCCCCCGCCTCCGCCCCCGCTTCTGCCTCCGCTTCTTCCTCCGCGCCGGCTCCCGCGCGGCCCGCGCCTCCCGTCCAGGTCTCCATCCCCTCCATCGGTGTGCGGAGCACGCTGATGTCCCTCGGCCTCAACAAGGACGGCACGGTCGAGGTCCCGCCCCCGGAGAAGGGCATGACGGCCGGCTGGTACACCGGGGCGCCCGTCCCCGGGGAGCGGGGGGCGTCCGTGATCATCGGTCACAACAACACCCGTTTCGGGAAGGCGGTCTTCCACGACCTGAGGAAGGTCGGCAAGGGGGCGGAGATCGCGGTGCGGAACGCGGCGGGGGAGACGGCGAGGTTTACGGTGACGCGGACGGAGACGGTCGCGAAGAAGGCGTTTCCGACGGAGCGGGTCTATGCGCAGCCGAACACCCGCGACCTCCGCCTCATCACGTGCGATGGCGCTGTCGACGCCGAGGGGCACCCCCTCGACAACCTGATCGTCTACGCGACGGCCCAGACCTGACGTCCCGCCCCGCACGCGCCTCCATCGCCGGTGGGGCTGGACCACCCGGCCTGTCTGGGGGTACCTGCCGGAGGCAGCTCTGGGGGAGTTTGAGGACGGCCCCTGTGCGACAGGTGACCCGCACGGTGCGGGCCTCGGTCGGGGGCCAGCCCCCGAACCCCCGCGCCTCAATCGCCGACGGGGCTGGGTGGGTGCGTTTCCAGCGGCGGCGGGGCTGGGTGGGTGTGCCTCAATCGCCGACGGGGCTGGGTGGGTGCGTTTCCAGCGGCGGCGGGGCTGGGTGGGTGTGCCTCCAGCGTCGGCGGGGCTGGGGTGGTGCGTCTCCAGCGCCGGCGGGGCTGGGTGGGTGTGCCTCCAGCGTCGGCGGGGCTGGGTGGGTGTGCCTCCAGCGTCGGCTGGGCTGGGTGGGTGTGCCTCAATCGCCGGCGGGGCCGGGTGCGCCCCCTCTCACCTTCCGCCCCCCACCTCCCATCGGCGGCCCCCCTGCCGGTGGGTCGCCCAGTCTGGTCAGGGCGCTTCGGGCCTCCGGTGCCAGGCGGGGTGAGAAGTGGGGGTTGATCCGGAGCGCCTGGCCGATGCTGCGGCGCGCCGGGCCGTACAGGGCGAGCGCCCGTTCGATCTCTCCCCGGTGGTAGGAGAAGAGCGGAATCCTCGGCCCCTCCTTCGTCGCCCGCTTCGCGTACGGCAGCGCCGCCTTCCCCCGGCCCGCCCGGAACAGCGCCCACCCCAGCGCGTCCGCCGTCTCCATGCTGTGCCGCCCGCGCTCCCACTCCGCCGTCAGCCGCCGCACCGCCTCCTCCGGGTCCCCGTGGTCCGCCTCGTACCGGCCGAGCAGCAGCTCCTGGTTGACCCCGCTCGCCGCCGCGCGCTCCGCCTCCGCCAGGGCCCGCCCGTACAGCTCCCCGGCCTCCCCGGTGAGCCCGAGCGACTCGTACAGCTCGCCCGCCTCCAGCGCGATCTCGGGCAGCGGCAGCCCCTCCAGCGCCGCCCGGTAGTCGCGGAAGGCGTCCTCCGTGCGGCCGAGTGCCGCCAGTGCCCGGGCCCGGGCGGCCCGTGCGCGGTGTTCGCCCGGGTCCAGTTCGAGCGCCAGGCCGTAGCTCCGGAGCGCCTCCTCCGGATCGCCGCGCTCCCAGGCGAAGTCCCCGAGGCGGCACAGGGCGGCGGCCCGCTCGGTGACCGTGGCCGCGCCGGAGACCGCGTCGTGCGCGTTGGCCGCCGCGTCCTCGCGCCACCCCCGGTCGCGGTAGACCTGCGCGGCGAGCCCCCGCGCCTGCGCCCCCGAGTACAGGGCCGTCAGCTTCTCCAGGGACGTACCGACCGCGTTGTAGTCGCCGAGCCCGCCGTACGCCTCGACCAGCGCCCGGTGCACCGTCCACCGCCGGGGCCGCTGCTGCTGCGCCCGCAGGGCGTGGTCGCGGGCGGTGGTCCAGTCCTGGCGGGCGGCGGCGAGGGCGGCGAGGCCGAGCAGCGCCTCGGTGTTGCCCCGGTCCGCGGGGAGCACCTCCAGCGAGCGCCGCAGCGCGCCCTCCGCCCGGGGGAGCGAGGCCCAGTCGGCGAACCGCGCCCCGCGCTCCGCGTACGCCGTCCCCAGAACGGCCCAGGACTCCTCGTCGCCGGGGTTGGCGCGCAGCCACCGCTCGCGCTCCGCGATCAGCGCGTTCAGCTCCGGCAGCGCCGCCGGAGCGCCCGCCACCGCCGCCGTCCGCGCCCGCGCGGCGGGCCCGGGCGCCGGGCGGGCCCCCGAGGCCCCGGGGTCGGGGGGCGCGAGCGCCAGCACCCCGGCGACCAGCGTCGCGGCGACGAGCGTCCCGACAGCGGCGTTCTTCATATGTTCACTGCGCATACCGCTCACTGTGCGTCAGCGGGCAGCTCATCCGAAGAACGCGCCCCGCGGCACGGAGCGGAACGCGGACGGGTTCACACCGATGGCCCCGGGTGCGACGCTGGGATCATGGACGATCTCCTCGCGCGGCTGCGTGCCGCCCTGCCGGCCGAAGCCCTGATCACCGATCCGGACGTGATGGTCTCGTACGGACGGGACATGGCGAGCTTCTGCGCCGCGGGCGCCCCCGCTGCCGTGGTGCTGCCGCGTACGGTCGAACAGGTCCAGGAGGTCATGCGCACGGCGACGGAGCTGCGCGTCCCCGTCGTCCCGCAGGGCGCTCGCACGGGACTCTCCGGCGCGGCCAACGCCTCCGACGGCTGCATCGTGCTGTCGCTGACCCGGATGGACCGGATTCTGGAGATCAGCCCGGTGGACCGGATCGCCGTGGTCGAGCCCGGGGTGGTCAACGCCGTGCTCGCGCGCGCGGTCGGCGAGGTGGGCCTCCACTACCCGCCGGACCCGTCGAGCTGGGAGACGTGCACCATCGGCGGGAACATCGGCACCGCGTCGGGCGGCCTGTGCTGTGTGAAGTACGGGGTGACGGCGGAGTACGTCCTCGGCCTGGAGGTCGTCCTCGCCGACGGCCGGCTGCTGTCCACCGGCCGCCGCACCGCGAAGGGGGTCGCGGGCTACGACCTGACCCGGCTGTTCGTCGGCTCCGAGGGCACGCTCGGCATCGTGGTCAAGGCGGTCCTGGGACTGCGCCCGAAGCCGCCCGCGCGGTTGGTGCTCGGCGCGGAGTTCGCCTCGCCCGCCGCGGCCTGCGAGGCGGTCTGCGCGATCATGGAGAGCGGTCACACCCCGTCGCTGCTGGAGCTGATGGACCGTACGACGGTCCGCGCGGTCAACGCGATGACCCGGATGGGACTGCCCGAGTCGACCGGGGCGCTGCTGCTCGCCGCGTTCGACACCCCGGACCCGGCGGCCGATCTGGCGGCGGTCGGCGAGCTGTGCCGGGCGGCGGGCGCCACCGAGGTCGTACCGGCGGACACGCCCGCCGAGTCCGAACTGCTGCTCCAGGCCCGCCGGTCGGCACTCCCCGCGCTGGAGACGATCAAGTCGGCGACGATGATCGACGATGTGTGCGTGCCGCGCTCCCGGCTGGGCGCGATGATCGAGGGTACGGAGGCCATCGCCGCGCGCCACGGTCTGACGATCGGCGTCTGCGCGCACGCGGGCGACGGGAACACCCATCCGGTGGTCTGTTTCGACCACCAGGACCCGGACGAGTCGCGCCGGGCGCGCGAGTCCTTCGACGAGATCATGGCGCTCGGGCTCGAACTGGGCGGAACGATCACCGGTGAGCACGGTGTCGGGGTGCTGAAGAAGGAGTGGCTGGCGAGGGAGCTGGGCCCGGTGGGACTGGAGTTGCAGCGGGGCGTCAAGCGGACCTTCGATCCGCTGGGGATTCTGAACCCGGGCAAGCTCTTCTGAGCCCCCAACCGGGCCGTCCGCAGGGTGATTTATCGCCAACCAGCTTGATTTCGCTGGTCCCGGGGACCGGCCCGGCGCCGGACCCCGGTCCTAAGGCGAATGCCCGATGGTCCGGCACGGCCCCTCCGCCTACCGTGAGATCACCGCAGCAGTGGAGATCCTCGAAGGAGAAGCCATGCCGGCACGACTCGACCACACCATTGTGCAGAGCAGCGACCGCCTCGCGGGGGCCCGCTTTCTCAGCGAGCTCATCGGAGGGGACGAGCCGAAGGAGTTCGGACCGTTCATGATGGTCCCGCTGGAGGGCGGGGTGACGCTGGACTATCTGACGACGGAGGGCTCGATAGTCGCCCAGCACCTGGCCTTTCTGGTCCCGGAGGAGGAGTTCGACGTCATCCTGGGCCGTATCGAGGACCGGGGACTGCCCTACTGGGCGGACCCGATGCACAACGAGCCCCAGGTGATCAACCATCACCACGGGGGCCGGGGCGTCTACATCGACGACCCGGACGGCCACTCGCTGGAGTTCCTCACGCATACCTACGTCACGGACTAGGCGCCGTCACCGTCCGGTGATTCGTCGACGGGCCGGGGGGCCTTCTCGCCGTGCGCGGGGAAGCGTCCGCCGGCCCAGAGCCGGTTGGCCCGCCGGGGCGAGAGCAGATCGGCCAGTTCGTGGTCGAGGTCGAGCCGCCCGCCCTCGGTGCCCGGCGGCACCACCCGCAGCGTCCGCTCCAGCCAGGCCGACACCACCGCCGCCGACACCTCCAGAAGCGCGTCCCCGTCGGGCGAGCTGAGCGCCATCAGCACCACGCTCCGCCCGTCCACCTTGGTGGGCCAGATCCGCACATCGCCGTGCCCGCACGGCCGGAACACCCCCTCCACGAGCAGCTCCCGGGCGAAGGTCCAGGTGACGGGGTGCTCGGAGCCGATGTGGAAGGTGATGTGCACGGCGTACGGGTCGGCGGTGCGGTAGGTCAGCCGCGCGGGCACCGGGATGCTGCGCTCGGGCGACAGGACCAGATTCAGTTCGAGTTCGCGTTCGACCACGGAGTGCATGAGGGCTCTCTTTCGCTGTACGGACCGGGCCATTCGCGGGCCCTTGCAAGGTGAGAGCGGGCTCGTGCTCAGCTATGACGCGGCTTTCCCGAAAAACTTTCCGTAATCGTCGGTCGCCCTGGGTAGCTGCTCCGGCGGGCCCCGGGACCTTCCGTGCGGAGCGGAGCGGACCGGGCCCGCGCGCGCCGGCACCGCACCCCGCCGCGCGGCCGTCCCTCACCCATGCCCCCGGTGGCCCGGTCCTCCGCCCGGCGACGCCCGGCACCCGCACCTCGCTCAGCGACGCGGCCCGACCGAATCCGGCCTCACCGGTGTTCGAGGCGCTCGGGGCTTCGGGGGCCTGTGGCACGGGGGCCGGTCCCCCGCTTCCCGGGGACGGGCTTCCCCGCGCCGGGTGCATGCGCGGAACCTCCCCGGATAGTGGTCGTTACAGCTGGACGGGCCCAGGTGCCCACAAGCGTCTGATATTTGTGGAGCCTTGAACTGAGGCTCTTGAGGAGATACGGGACCACGGTATGAGCGCCCCAACCCCGGCCGGCGGCGACGACAGTCCTCTGCCCGGCTACTACCCGGACCCCTCCATCCCCGGCTACGTCCGGTACTGGAACGGCGCGGCCTGGGTGCCCGGTACGAGCCGGCCCGCGCCCAAGGCGGGCGAGGTGATGCCCGAGACGCCCGGCCGGACGGGCCGGGTCCCGGACTCCTTCGTCTGGCGCCACGACTGGCCCGGGCGGACCCTGCGCGGCGCGGTCCTCTACGAGCTGCACATCGG
>NZ_JBEOYB010000027.1:50964-95545 GCF_040296845.1 Streptomyces sp. NPDC001985 | reverse complement strand
GGACGGGCGCCCCGACGATCTGGGGGTGGCCGCCACCAAGTCCAGCCCCATCGATGTCGTCACGGAGATGGACACTCCGGCGTCCCCCCGGGGGGACGCCGGAGCCCCGGTGGGGTCCTGCCCCGGCTCGCGGAAGGCAGTCGTGGCCGGTGGCCGGGAGACGGAGAGACTCCGGGACGGAGCCGGGGCGGGACCGCTCGTCGGGACGGCCGTCGGGGTGCTCGTCGAGGCCGGCACGCTCGCGGGCACGGCGGGCGGCACCGGCTCGGGCTCCCCGCCGCCCGCCAGCAGCGTCACCGCCAGCGACACGGCTGCCGTCAGCCCGCCCGCCCCCGCCGCCACCGTCAGCAGCCGCCGGCGCCGGTGGCCGCGCCGCGCCCGGTCGGTGATCCCGGGTACGTCCATGGGCCGCACCCGCTCCGCCGCCTGATCCGCGGCCTGCCGCAGCTCGGCCGCCAGCCGGCTGTCAAGGTCGGACATCATGGCTCTCCCCGGTGAGCGAAGGATGGTCGAGGCTGTCGGCGAGCCTGGTCCGGGCCCGTGACAGATGGGTCTTGACGGTGCCGGGCGACAGCCGTGTCTCGGCCGCTATCTGCTCCACGGACAGATCGCAGACATAGAACAGCGCGGCGCACTGCCGCTGCCGGGGCGGCATCCGGCGCAGCGCCCGCTCCACATCGACCATCCCCGGCTCCGGCCCCCCGCTGGTCTCCGGATCGGTGCGCCGGCTCCACGCGCGCTGCCCCCGCACCACCCGCCGCCACCGGCTCACCGCGAGCCGCCAGGCCACCGTCCGCACCCAGGCCTCGGGACCGAGATCCCGCTCCAGCTGCCGGCGCCGCCCCCAGGCCCGTACGAAAGCCTCCTGCACCACGTCCTGGGCCTCGTGGAAATCGCCGGTCATCACATACAGCTGGCCCGTGAGCCGGTGGACCGAACGCCGGTAGAACTCGGCGAACTCCTCCTCGGTCAAGCGTCGGCTCTCCTCGTGCGTCTTCCGGATACCCGGGAGACGGTACGCCCGGCCACCCCGCCCCGCGCCGGGCGGGGGCGGGACCGGTGCGCGCGGTCAGGCGGCCGTCGCGGTGACCCTGCCCTCGCGCACCGCCGCCAGCAGCGCCGCGTGGTCGCGCTCGTTCTGGTCGGCGTAGCTCTCCGCGAACCGGGCCAGCGCCCGGTCGAGGACATCGCCGGAGCCCAGGTAGGCGGCGATGGCGATCCGGTCACCGGAGCGGGCGTGCGCCCGGGCCAGGGTCGCCCCGCAGAGCTCGCCGAAGATCCGCATGCCCTTCGGGACCATGATCTGCGGCTCGACGATGCCCTTCCAGTCGTGGAGCTGGCGCACATAGAAGTCCCGCCGCCGGCCGTCGAGCCCCTGGACCCGGTCCCAGCCGAGGAACACATCGCCGACGGCCTGCATCAGCCGCTGCCCGGCGACCACCCGCCGGCCCTGGTTGTCGTAGGCGCTCTCGCCGGTGTATTCGGCGAGCACTGAGTGATCGGCCTCCTTGGCCTGGAGGATCAGCGGGTCCTGGTCGTCCTTGCCGAGGAGCAGCAGAATCCAGCAGCGGGTCCCCACACTGCCCACGCCCACCACCTTGCGGGCGATGTCGGCGACCCGGTACTGCCGGAGCAGATGCTTCCGCTCGGTGGTCAGGCTCCGGGCGTACCGGTCGACGAGCCCGTGCAGCTCCGCGACGAACCGGTCCCGCTCGCCGCCGTGCAGCAGCTCCCCGACCGGGACGACCAGCGGCGGGTCGGGGGCGAACCGGCGCTCGCCGTCCTCCAGGCGGGTGAGCTTGGTGAACGCCTTGAGGCTGTCCCGGGTGCGGGCCTTCGCCATGGCGTCGGAGAGGCGCCGGTTGCCGCGCGCGCCGAGCCGCCGGCCGGCCACGGTCCGCAGCTCCTCCATGTCGGCCCGGTCGTACCAGACCTCCAGATTGCCCATTCCGGCGTACGCCCGCATACGCGTCCGGTAGGACCGCACGGTCGCGCGGACGATCCGGGCCCGTACCTCCGCCGGGTAGCCGTTCTCGCGGCCGGCGATGACCAGACTGGCGGCGAGCCGCTTCAGATCCCACTCCCAGGGGCCCGGCAGGGTCTCGTCGAAGTCGTTGATGTCGAAGACCAGCCGGCGCTCGGGGGAGCCGAGGAGCCGGAAGTTCAGCAGATGGGCGTCGCCGCAGAGCTGGGCGGTGAGGCCGGTGTCCGGGGTGGTGGAGAGATCGCCCGCCATGATCGCGGCGGCGCCCCGGTAGAAGCGGAACGGGGACTCGGTCATCCGCCCGTACCGGATGGGGACCAGCTCCGGGACGCGTACGGCCGACTGCGCCTCGATCACGTCGACCGGGTCGCGCCGGCCGGCCCCGGGGGAGAAGTCGCCGTGCCCGGACCTCGGGGCGGCCCGGCGCGCGGCCCGGCCCCGCTCGGCCCGCTCCCGGGGTGTGGGGTGCTCTCTGCTCCTGCCGGAGCCCCCGCTGCCCTTGGCCATGGGAGCCCACCTCCGTCCGAGCGCGCGCGGCTGCCCCCGCCTGCCATTATCCGGCGCGGGGCGGCGCGCGCACCCGGGAACGGCGCGCGGCCGGTCACACGACTGGCCGTGTGACCGGCCGCGCGGGGTTCACCGGGGCATGCCGGGCGGGGTCAGAACCGCACGTCCGAGCAGGCGTAGAAGGCGTTCTCCGTGTTGGAGACATTCCAGACGCCGAGGATCAGATGCTTGCCGGACTTGCGGGGCAGGGTGCCCGAGTGGCTGACGGTGGAGTCCGGCCGCGCACCGCCGAAGGGCACGGTGAGGAAGGGCTGCGGCTCCAGATCGGCCCGGGTGAGCGGCTTGCGGGGGTCGTAGCCGTCCTTGGTGATGTAGTAGCGGAAGTCGGAGGTGTTGTGCCGGGCGGTGATCCGCCAGGTGAAGGTGTGGCTCTGACCGCCGCTGAGCTGCGTGGCGGGCCAGGCGCCGCCGCGCGGGTCGTCCAGCTCGGAGAACCGCCCGTTGCCACCGGCACAGATGGCCCCGTCGACGGGCCCGCGCCCGGGGAACCCCTTGGGCCCCTCGACGCTCGGCGGCTCCCACTGGATCTGACCGCAGTTGCTCACGGTGCCGTTGCCGCAGAGCTGCTGACGGCTGATGGGCGAGTCGGTGTAGCCGTGGCCCTGGGCGCTGCCGGAGGTGGCGAGCAGCGAGACCCCGGCGATACCGAGGCCGAGCAGGGCTGAGGTGATCTTTCTGCGCATACGTCGCTCCTGGGGTGCGTGGGGGGATGCCAGGCTGGCGCAGTTCAGGTCTAGACCAAGTGCGAGGCTAGTGCGGTGCCGGAGGCCTGTCCATACGGCAACGGGGGTGTGTGCGGGTGGAGTTGGCTGGGGCGGGGTTGGCGCGGGCGGCTGGTGCTTGGACGGATGCGGGATGCGGGATGCGGGATGCGGGGCGCGGGGGCCGGGGACGGCGCACGCGGCACCAGCCCGTGCCCCGTGCCCCGTACGCCGTACCCCGCATCCCCCATCCCCGGGGCCCTGTTCTCCGTACCCCCGACGGCCGGTCACCCCTCCGGATAGAAGAGGAACAGCGTGCAGCCCGTCGCCGTCTGCGGGATGTGCGAGGAGCCCGCGGGGGCGTGGATGAAGGAGCCGGCGGGATAGTCCCGGTAGCCGTCGTTGAAGACACCGGAGACCACGAAGACCTCCTCCGGCCCGGGTTCATGGACATCGACCCCCTGCCACCGGGCCCCCGGGTCCATCTCCAGCACATGGGCGGTCGCCCCCTCGTCCCCGCGCCACAGGGTGCGCAGACGGATACCCGGGAAGAGCTCGCGCGCCTCGGCGTCCCGGACGGCGGCCCACACATAACCGGCGGTGCTCTGCTCTGTCGTCATGCGGTCCAGCCTCGCCGCCGGGCGCCGTCCCACCGAGTGTCGGAAAAGACATCCTGCGGTACTTTCCTGCCATGCATCGAGTGGTGGCCCTCGTCCATCCGCCGCAGTCGACGTTCGAACTCGCCTGCGCGGCGGAGGTGTTCGGGATCGAACGGCCCGGACTTCCCGTGCGGTACGCCTTCGGGGTGTGCGCCGAACACCCCGGTCCGGTCCCCACGCCCGCCGGGTACGACATGCTCGTCACGGACGGCCTGGACGCGCTGGACCGGGCGGACACCGTGGTCGTACCGGGATGGCTGCCCATCGGGGAGCCGCCCTCGCCCGCGGTCCTCCGCGCCCTGCTCCGGGCGCACGCCCGCGGGGCCCGGGTGGTCAGCATCTGCTCCGGCGCCGCGGTCCCGGCCCGCGCGGGCCTGCTGGACGGGCGCCGGGCGACCACGCACTGGGCGCTGGCCGAGGAGTTCGCGACGCGCTTCCCGGCCGTCCGCCTCGACCCGGACGTGCTGTACGTGGACCACGGCGACGTCGCCACCAGCGCGGGCGCCGGAGCCGGCGTCGACCTCTGTCTGCATCTCGTCCGCCGGGACCAGGGCGCCCGGTACGCCGCACAGGTCGCCCGGAACATGGTCATGCCGCCGCACCGCGAGGGCGGCCAGCTCCAGTACGCGGCGCCGCCGCACCCCGCCCAGATCGACGGCACGCTCGCCCCGCTGCTGGAGTGGGCCACCGGGAGGCTCGGCGAGGAACTGACCCTCACCGGCCTGGCCGCCCGCGCCGGCGTCTCGCCGCGCACCCTGGCCCGCCGGTTCACCGACCAGCTCGGCACCAGCCCCGGCCAGTGGCTCCTCGCCCAGCGGATCACCGCGGCCCGGGAACTGCTGGAGACCTCCGACCTCCCCGTGGAGGCCGTGGCCCGCCGCACCGGCCTCTCCTCGGCCACCAACCTCCGCCGCCGCTTCCTCACCACCCTGGGCACCACCCCGGGCGCCTACCGCCGCGCCTTCCGCACCGGACCGCACTGACCTCTGCGGCGCCGGGCCCTCCGCACGCGAGTGCCCGGTGAGGCACTGGCGGAGGATACGAGATGCGAACTCGTGAGGGGTTGCCCCGAACACGCTTTCCAAATGTTCGTACGGGGGGCCGGTGGGGGTCGTGGGCGTCCTGACCTGCGGCGGATCGTTCGAGGTAGGCCCGCCTGGAACAGGGCCGGACGGCGGCGAATGACATCAGAACTGAGAGCATGCTGAGGTACGCACTTCTCGGTCAACGCGCCGTTGCCGAAAAGTGGCGTTCCTTGTTGCTTCTACGCTGAGCTGAAGGCTAGATCCATGCCCCACAGCCCCCTCCTCACGCATAGATCACCCGGCGGGGTGGACCGCGTCTGGGGGCGCATGGTCGACACCCGCGGTGGCTAGTAACTCCGGCATGAAAGCCACCACCGTCGAGTCGGCTCCGGTCCCTGTGATCGCCCCCGACCTCTGCTTGTTCCGCCTACACCTGGTGCACCGACACCGGCGACCACCATTCGCACATGGGCGTCGTCGCCGAGGTGCTAGACACCGGACAGGGGTCGCCCCCTCACTTGCAGGCATGGCTCCACGATCTCGATGGCGACGGTGAATTGACCGCCGGCTTCACCCACCGAGGCGACAGCGATGACCTCGATGTCGCCGGGCTGCGTTTCTATGCCATGCGAGTCGGCGCGTTTGCCAGCCAGGTGTTGGTGCTCGCTGACGAGCTTCAAGCCGGGACGTACTCGCCCGAGCCGATCGCCGACACCGTGAAGAAGCCAACAACTTGGACTATCCCCATCGAAGGAGGCGGGCATATTTCCGGGCATCTCCCTCCGTGGGTCGAGCGCAGCAGTGTCGATCACTATGCGGAGAAACCGCTGCGCGCCGACCGGCTCGGCTTGCTGGTGGACATCGATCACTGGCTCACCATCGATGGCGTCGAGATGAATGTGGCCGGGCCCGGGTACAAGGATCTAGCCGAGCCCGAAGAGATCTTTCGCGGACATTTGCAAGTACGCCCCTTTGACAGCGACCCACCTTCCCGTGTGCGGCACGTCGATCTGGAGGTGGTCGAGGGCCGCTGGATGGAAAATCTCGGACCCGCTGACCTGGCAGACATTGCCGACAAGCTCCGGGCACAGGCCGCACGGCTTGACGAAACCCGCAAGATGCTCGTTCAAGCAAGGATTGACTGGGAAACCAACGCTTGACTGAGGTTGCTGGCGAGGAAGGATCGAGGGGCGCGGTCCTTGCACTCCCGGTATCGGAAATCGCAAGCGTTGAGCCCAGACGTACTACGAACAGGACGGTCTCTCGGCGGGTGCGGTGGCTGGCGGGTCGGCCATCTATGGGGCAGGTCGCTGAGGTCCGGTTGCTGCTCGTTGATGGGAGGTCAGAAGTCGAAGGCCGGCAAATTGCCATGGGGTCTTCACGGCGGTCATGAAGGCGGCGGGGCCTTCTGAGAGGTGTGTGAGGACGCCCAGGAGGAGCGTGTGGGAGACGGCCAAGAGGGGGCCGTGGCGCCCGGCGGTGTGGTGGAGGAAGGCGGCGCAGTGGCGGGCGCGGGTGTGGAGGTCGGTGAGGCTTTCGCCGTCTTCGCAGCGTAGGGAGGGGTTGGCGAGGCGGCGGGCTCGCCAGGCGCGGTAGGCCGGCGGGTAGGTCTCGGCGGTTCGGCCGAGGACGATGCTCGGGGCGCGCCATTCGGCCAAGAGGCCGGAGACGGCCACGATCGGCAGGCCCGTGAGGTGGGAGACAAGGGTGGCGGTCTGGCGGGCGCGGGGAACCGGGCTGGTGACGATCGCGGTGATGCCGTCGGGGAGGGGGAGGGAGCGGCGTACCTGGTCGCGGCCCTCCTGCGTGAGGGCGGCATCGTGCGGGGCGTGGTGGCCGGGGCGGTGGCCTTCGTAGGCGCCGTGGCGCATGAGCCAGATGTCAGCCAAGGACCCAGCCCCCGTCCACGCGCAGGGTCTGGCCGGTGATGAAGCCGGCGTCGTCGGTGGCGAGGAAGGCGACGGCGGCGGCGACGTCGTCCGGGCGGCCCCGGCGCTGCACGCACTGGCGGGCGAGTTGGCGGACGGTCATGGCCTCGGGGTCGTCGACGACCGTGTCCTCAGCGGGGACACGGATGGAACCCGGGGCGACGCAGTTGGTGGTGATGCCGGCGGGGCCGAGTTCGCGGGCGAGGGCGCGGGTGAGACCTTCGAGGCCGGCCTTGGCGCTGATGTAGCCGGCGAGGTCGTGGCGGCCTGCCGTGGCGAGGACGGAGCCGATCGTGATCATCCGGCCCCAGCCGGCGGCCGTCATGGCGGGGGTGAGCTCGTGGGCGAGGAGGTAGTGGCTGGTCAGGTTGGTGGCCAGGGCATCGTCCCAATGGGTGGGCGTCATCTCGGGCCAGGGGCGGCGAGGGTAGGCGCCGGCGTTGCTGACCAGGATGTCGATCGGGCCGAGCCGGTCGTGGGCCTGGTGGCAGAGGGCGGCTACGGACTCGGCGTCGCGGAGGTCGGCTCCCAGGGGGATCGCGGTGCCGCCGCTGTCGGTGATGTGGGTGGCGAGCTCGGCTGCGGCCCGGTCGTCGTCGAGGTGCGCTAGGGCGACGGTGGCACCGTCTGCGGCGAGGCGGCGGGCAATGGCCGAGCCGAGGCCGCCGGTGGCTCCGGTGACCAGGGCGGTGTGGCCGTTCAGGGGGCCGGGCATGGCGACTCCAGCGGGCAGAAGTAGGTGGTGGGGTCGAAGGTGGGGCTCATGGCCTCGGCGAGCCGGGCGAGGAGGATGAGCCGGTCCTCGGGGGCCAGGTCGGCCAGGTTGTAGACGCCGAGGATGCGCATGGCCAGGTAGGGGCGGAGGAGGTTCGCCAGGTCCTCACCGGGCCAGAGGCGGTCGGCGACCGGCCGTACGAGCTGGTTCCAGTACGCGGTCACGGCGGCTCGCCGGGCCGTCGAGAGGCGCGGGGCGTAGTCGATGCGGATGGTGCTGGTGCTGTGGTCGACGTCCGGTCGCCGAACCTTAGGCGTGTTGGCCGGGACGTGGTCGAAGGTGGCCGGGTGGTCGGCGAAGGCGGTCGGGTTGTACGTGGGGACGAGCCAGCCGCCGAGGGTGGAGGCGTACCAGAGGAAGTTGGCGAACTCGCCGGGGATGCTGTTCATCCCGGCGGTGTCGTAGTCGAACCAGGCGAGCGGGTGGGCGAGGTTGACGTCGGTGGGGTCGCCCTGGGTGAGGGCCGCCCAGACCGGCTCGGCCGTGGCGAAGTGGGCGCGCAGCCAGCGGAGGGTGGCGGCCCAGCCGAGGCGGTGTCGACGGCCGTTGATGTTCAGGGCGTAGGTGTCGAGGCGGGAGACCGGGATGTCGATGAGGCCATCGGCGATCAGGAAGTCCTTGCCTGCGTAGTACGTGTCGAGGCGGCCGCCCGGCGCCGCGCGGTCCCAGTACAGCTTGCGGACGACGTGCGCCGGATCGGCCGACCATGCTGTCGCGAGCATGACCTCGCGGTACGCGGAAGTGAGTTGGTCCATGTGGATGTGGAGGGCGCCGCTCGGCTCGTCCGCGTTGAGCAGGTCGAGCAGGAGGCCCTGGTCGGTGCCGCCGGGGAGGCGTTCGTACGCGAGGAGGTGCCCGCCCGGCACGCGCAGGTGGGCGTGGAGGGCAGGGACGTGGTAGCGCAGGGCCAAGCGTGCGTGGCCGCGGATCTCCTCGCGGGCCTCGGTCATATCGCGGGTGTACTTCAGGAGCAGCGGGCGGCCGAGGAGATCGACGGGGCAGAGCAGGTTGCGGGTGAAGCGTCGTACCGGACCGATACGAAGGGGAGGCCGGAAGGTCATCGCCCCATCCCGTTCAGCAGTTCGAGGCTGACTTGGGCCAGCGCGTCGGGCGGGAAGGCGTCCATGTGAACGTCCGTGTCCGGGGTGATGGCGTCGCGGACGGGGCAGAGGTCGCCCTGGTGCATGCGGTCGGACAGGTCGGTGGCGACGGCGTGGTGGTGCGGCATGCCGGTGCGCCACTTGCTGTGGCTGTGGCGCGCGTACAGGCCGATGACCGGTGGGCTGCCGCCGTCCCGGTCGCGGGCCATCGCGGCGAGGTGGGTGAGACCGGTGTCGTTGCCGACGATGAGGTGGCAGTGCGGGAAGAGGTCGGCGAGGTGATCGGCCGGCATCCCGTCGAGGCGGAGGACCTGCACATGGCGCCGGGGAGCCTCCGCGGTGACGCGGAGGTCGTCGCCCGGGTTGCCGCCGATGAGCAGCAGCTGGGCCTGGGTCTGTCGGGCCTCGGCGATGTGCTCGGCCAGGGTGATGTAGCGCCGCGCGGTGTAGTCCTTGCGCTCCGGCCAACTGGTGGCGGTGATGACGGCGATGTTCAGACCGCCGAGCCAGCCCGCCGAGCGCAGTTCCTCCACGAGGTCGTTCGGCCCGCTCGCGAGGGTGGGAGCGAAAGGGGTCGTGCCGGGCAGGCGAATGCCGAGGCGGCGCTCCGGCGCCAGGTAGTGGCGGGCGGGCAGATTTGGGTGGGCGCGGCCGTCGGTCGACCAGCAGGGTGGGGCGGCCGGGTCGAGCACCAGGCGCACCGCCGCCGTCGAGCCGTGTGCCTCGATTCCCGCGCGGTCACCGATCACGGCCCGATGGCCGTTCGGCGCGGTTGCCTGGGGCCGCGTGATCAGCCCGGTGCGGGCGATCAACCCCGCGTACGGACCGACTGCCCGGACGGCCACGCGAACCGAGCGCAGCCGCAACCAGTCGAGGATCGCGCGGACCCCCGACAGTGCCAGGAGGGTGTCGCCGAGCTTCCCCTCGAAAGCCGCCACGACCTCGCCGCACCCGCTCAGGCGGTGGACGAGCTCGGCGGAAGCGGCAAGCGGGAGCGGTGCGCCGACGGGAACGCTGTCACGGTCGTATCCGAGCGGGGTGGTGTGGACGGCCCCGGCGGGGATGACCACGGAACCGTGGTGGAACCGGATCCCTGCCGGGGCGACCGCGGTCACGCCGGGCCTTCGATCGTGGTGAGCGAGACCAGGGGCAGACCGAGGTCGGTGAGCAGGTTGCGAGCTCCGCGGGTGGGGTCCTCCACCAGGCAGGCCGCCGCCAGCGGGACGGCGCCCGCCTCGCTGAGGTGGTGGGTGAGGTCGGCCAGGGTCCGGCCGGTGGTGATCTCGTCGTCCACGATGACGATGCGCTGCCCGGGGGCGATGCCGTACGCGAAGACGTCGGTGCGCATCGCGTGGGGCTCGCTGAAGCGGACCGCGCCGTCGAGGGGAAGGTGAAGCTTCCAGGCGATCTTGTACGGGAGATGGGCGGCGCCGGCGAGGGAGACGGTCGGCAGGATGCCGCCGGCGTCCAGGCCGAGGAGGAAGTCCACGGAGCCGAGTCCGTCCGGCACCTGCTCCTGGAGCAGACGCCACAGGTCGGCTCCGGTGTTGGCGAGGGTGTCGGGGTGAACCGGGTCCTCCAGGCCGTCCAGGGAGTGGATGACGCGCTCGCGGCGGCTCGTGGCCCCGACGCTGAGGCGCTCGACGATCCGGGCGGAGAAGGACGGCGTGGTGATGGTTTCGGGCATGGCGAAGCTCCTGTTGGAGGGAGAAGGATGAAGGGGGAGGCTGTTCAGGCGGCGAGCTGGATGGCGTACCAGGTGAGGAACTGGTCGACGGCCGTGACGACGGGCTTGAAGGCACGGTCGGTGTCGCCGTCGCGCCAGGCGCTGGAGATCTCGGCCAGGGAGGGCACCGAGAGGTTGACCAGGCCCGGCATGCGGGAGGCCGCGGTGAGGATCCGGTCGGGTCCGGACTCCCACTGGTTGTGTTCCCGGAGGAGGAGACGGCAGGCGAGCACGAGGTGCTTGTAGAGCTGCCGCAAGGTGGCCGGCCCCGCGTCGGCGCGCAGGCGGCGCATGGTGAGGATGACCTGGGGGAATTCCCGGACAGCGGCGAGCGCGAGCTCGTCTCGGGTGATCGTCGGCAGTTTGAGGTCGGGTGCGGCGTGCAGGACGGGGCTGCCCTGCTGGAACTGGTGAAGGACGAACGCCAGGCGCGGGGTGAGGCGCCGGGCGGACAGCTCGCCGGGCGTGACGAGGGTGGGGCCGAGGGAGGCCGCGCCGTCCAGGGCGGTCCGGTACTGCTCCAGGGCCTTTTGGACCCGTCCGAGGGCCTCGTGTTCGGCGATGACGAGCAGGTCCAGGTCGGACCAGCCTGCGATCCAGCTGCCCTCGCCGGGGCTGCCGGTCAGGGCGACGAGCCGCACGCCGGGGCCGTAGGCCCGTACAGCGTCGGTGAAGTCGGCCGTCGCCGAGGCGACCGCGGCCGGCAGGCCCAGCCCGTATGGGGTGGCCACACGCAGAGCCGTGACCGTCGGCGGGGCGGCGATGCGGCGCAGCCGTGAGCGAAGGGCGGCGATGCTTCCCGTGTTGTCGATGACGTGGTCGGCGAGCGCGGCGACCTGGTGGGCGCCACGGCTCATCTTGATCTCGTCCTTCGCGGCGACGGCCTGGGCCAGCGTCCCGGACCGCTCGACGCGTACGGCGAAGGAGGCATCCAGGTAGACGATCTGGAGCGTGTCGCCCATGAGCTGCTTGAGCTCGGCGATCGAGGCGTCGTCGTGGACGGATTCGATGGTGAACAGCCGTGTGTCGACGTGGGCGTCCACGAAGCGGTTCAGCTCACCGAGCAGCAGCTCGGCCTGCCGCCGGGCCGACAGCGCGTACGGGTCCGCAAGGCCCTCCCGGTGGGCAGCCTGCCGCAGCAGGAAGCCGATCTTGAAGCGCTGGGCACCGCACGTGCGCTGGACGAACTCGGCGCTGGTGCTCTTGCCGCACTCGCTCAGGCCACCGAAGGCGATGACCCGGCGCAGGTGCCGACTCGGTTTGACCTCGGCGGGGGCCGCGTCGGCCCGGCCGTACAACTTGAAGCGGGCCGGCACAGGGAGTCGACGGCGTCCGGCGACGACATCGCCGACCAGCGTGTCGAGGGCGGCGCACAGCTCCTCCCGCTGGCTGTGGAGGGCGGGGACGCGGCGGCGGGTCAGCTCGTCCCGGGCCGCCGCCCGCTCGCTGTGCCAGATCCGCAGCGTCAGCACCGACAGGCGGTCGACGACGGAGGCGAGTGTCTCGGTATGCAGCGGTGCGTCGGCGCGGCCCGCATCCGTCAGCGAGCCGAGAACCTCGTCCGCCCGCTCGGCGAGCGCGTTGCGTTCGGCGTTGAGCTGATCGATTTCCCGCTTGCAGTCGGCGACCTGCGCGGCGGAGAGCAAGGTGCCGCGCACCCGGTCCTCGGTGCCCCACAGGTGCCCGTTGACGGTGTGGAGTCGGGTGACGGTGTCGTCCAGGCGATGTCGGTCCTTGTTCGGGAGCGTGGCTATGGCGCGGGCGAGGCCGGGCGGCAGGACCAGGGGCGGGGAGTTCTGGGTCACCGGGGACTCCCATCAGTGCGTGTGCTGAGGTCAAGGCGATCGAGGATGTTGCTGTGTACGTCGTCCAGAGAGCGGTCCTCGCAATCCACGACCGTGTTGTACGCGCCGTGCGCGGTCTGGTGGAGCAGGACCGCGTGCAGCGACTTCTGATAGGCCGGGTAGATCCCGGTCCACGGGCGGCCCTCGCGAGCGCTCGTCATGGCGTAACTGCGCTCGGCGTCAAGGGACGGGAGCAGGAGAATCGAGGTCTCGGAGGCTGCGGCACGCGAACCGGCGATGCCCGTCACGGTCTTGAACGCCTCGCCGACCGTAAGACCGTCCTTGACCACGCAGGTCGCGGCGGCCACGGCGAGAAGCATGGGCAGGCCCCTATCCAGCAGCCCCGTACGCCCGTCCTCGCGGGCGGCGGCCCGCCTGGCGTGGCCGGCGAGCAGCATCTCGGTCAGCTCGACGGTCGTGGACGTCTCGAACCACCACCGGGCGTAGTCGTCGGCTGCCACCCGCGCCCACGCTTCGGGGTCGTGCTCGTGGACCGCGCCCAGCGGCTGGAAGCCGTCCCACCGCTCGGCCAGCCGTACCAGGTGGGTCGTCTTGCCGGCGTTGTCAGGGCCGTTGAGACTGACGAAGTCCGGGGCGGGCGTCATCGCTCACGCTTCGCGGATGGGGGTGTCGAGGACGGAGACGATCGCGTCCGTGTTGGCGGCGATGAACTCGGCCAGCTCCGGCGGCATCAGGTTCAGCTCACGGACGGCCTTGGCGGTGAACGGCACCCGGACCACGTCGTACCCACCCCGCTCCGGCTTGGCGAACTCCGTGCCCGTACGGGCGGCCAAGTCCATCGACTCCAGGCGCGCGGCGAAGATGTGCTGGACGCCGGCGCCGCCCTCCAGCTCGTCGGTGATCAGGTGGACGA
The DNA here is from genome assembly GCF_040296845.1 of Streptomyces sp. NPDC001985. Classification (NCBI taxonomy): domain Bacteria; kingdom Bacillati; phylum Actinomycetota; class Actinomycetes; order Kitasatosporales; family Streptomycetaceae; genus Streptomyces; species Streptomyces sp. NPDC001985. The sequence goes on along the minus strand of NZ_JBEOYB010000027.1, from coordinate 82,362 downwards.
GCTCGGCGCGCTCCAGCTTGCCGCCCAGCTCCTCGAACACCTCCCGGTGCAGCGCCGCCTCGATGGTCGCGTCGTCCGCCTCGACCCCTCCGCCGACGGTCACCCAGTACGGCTCCCTGCCCGGCTTGGTGCGCTTGATGAGGACGAGCTCGTCGCCGTCGACGAGGATGGCGCGGGCGTTGCGCTTGACGATGTCGGTCATGCCATTTGCTCCTTCTGGTGGTGATACCGGAGAGAACGGGCGGAGGGCCGCCTGGTGGCGGTGGACACCCCGGCTCGATGGACCCAGCATGGTGCAGGGCGATGGCGGGGTGTGACGTACGCGCGCTGCAGCAATGCCGCACTGCTGCTGAACGAGGCTGGCCAAGCTGGTCGTTTCGGCGTTCCACCGGGTGAGGACAGGGGGTACGACGGTGGTCACGGTGCAGCGATGGTCCGGTCGGGAAGCCCGGCTGTTACGCGATGCCCTGCGCATGAGCCTGCGGGATTTCGCTGCCTACCTGGGCGTCAGCGACCGGACGGTATCGAACTGGGAGGGCGGCGGAGCGAGGTACCAGCCTCGTGCCGAATCTCAGGCCGTCCTCGACACCGCGCTCGGTCGCGCGTCGGACGACGCGAAGGCCCGGTTCGCGGCGGCGCTGGGAATGAGTGACGCGGTTGCGTCCGTCGCAGGCCGGATCGAAATCGACTCACACAAGTTCCTGCCGGTCTTCATCGGCGTCGAGCGCTCCCGCCGGCTCCGCGCACACATGACACCGAGCGTGGACGACCAGTGGTTGGAGTCCTCATCGGCCCGTGTGGACCACCCTGAAGCGCAGGACTGTGTTCTGCACGTTCTCGCGTGCGGGGTGGCTGTCTTCCACCTCGTCCAGCCGCACGAGCCTGCCGCGCTCACCGACCTCGCCGTCTGGCGCTACCGCTCCTACGCCTCCGATCTGCCCTGGGCGCGAAACAAGCTCCGCGATCTCTTGGACGAAGACCACACCCGCGTCCCCAACCCGGAGTACGTCCTCTCCCTCTACTGGGTCACCTCCGGCCCGTGGGCGGGAGACGTCCACGACACCGCACTGCGCTTGCTGTCCACGCCCTCGGTTCTCGTCGACCGTGGCGCCCCGGACGGGCCCGCACCCTTGGACGGAACGGTCGAGGAGTCGCTCCTCGCCACCGGCTTTGACCACCCGGACATCGTGTCCTTCGGCGTGCGCGGAGTCTCCACCGGCTACGCCGGCTGGTCCGGCGTCGCCTACGCCTCCCACTCCTGCGAGCGCAGCCTCAGCATCGACGAGCTGGTCGCCTGCGAGCTGACCGTCCAGGCCCTGTGGTGCTTCACGCGCCAGATCCAGCAGATGATCGAGGACGGCCAGGACCCCTCCATGCCCGAGCAGTACGGCTGGCGCTTCCTGCGCGCTGCCTACTCCCGGCTCACCACCGCCCGAGCCCAGGAGACCGCGCAGCACGTCCTGATGCGGGAGGCCATCATGAAGACCAGCGGACTGGCCGAACGGCTACGCGCCGCACAGGACGCTCTACGCGAGAGCGTCGGCTGAGAGCACTGGGCAGGAGAGACACCAGATGGACATCGGCAGTGCCGCGCTGGTCGTGATCGACATGCAGAACGGCTTCGTGAACCACCACAGCCGCCACGCCGTGCCAGCGGTCTCCGACCTGGCCGCCCAGTGGTCCGCCGCTGGCCGACCCGTGATCTTTACCCGGTACTTCAACTATCCGGACAGCCCCTACGAGCGCTTCTTCCAGTGGAGCCGACTCCAGGAACCGCCCGAGACCGACATCGTTCCCGAGCTCGCCGATGCTGCCGCCCACGCACACGCGGTCGTCGACAAGACCGGGTACACGCTCCTCACCCCGGAGGCCGCCGAACTGATCCGCCGGGCCGGCTGGACCGACCTCGTCTTCTGTGGGATCGCCACCGAGAGCTGCGTCCTGAAGTCCGCCGCCGACGCCTTCGAGCACGGCTACGCGCCGTGGATCGTTACCGACGCCTGCGCCAGCGACGCCGGCCCCGACGTCCATGACGCCGGACTCCTCGTCGCCCGCCGCCTGATCGGAACCGGCCAACTCGTCACCACCGAACACGTGATGGGGCAACTCACTGCGTACGCCGGGGCGCCGGTGCTGGAATAGCCTCATGGCCGACGCGCTGTACGACACCGATCTGATCATCATGGGTGGAGGCCCGGCCGGCTGCGCCGCTGCCCGCATGGCCGCCAGCGTCGGCCTGCGCTCGATTCTGGTCGAGCCGGACCGGCTGTGCCGCAACCTCTATCGGATCCCGGCACTGAACAACGTCCTCGGCGGCTACACCAGTGGCCCTGAGCTGGCCGACTCCATCGTCGCGGAGCTGAAGGGCACGGAGCTTTGCCGGCTCGAACTCGGTAGGCGCGTTACCGAGCTTCGTGCCGACGATGTCCACGTGACCGTCACGGTCGACACCGGCGTCCGTCTCACCGCTCCGTACGTCATCGCTGCCACCGGCGTCGGGCCCCTCCAACCCCGCGACGCCACCTGGATCACTGCCCCCGACGGCCTGACCCTGCCCCCGCTCTGGCAGGCCGAGGCGGACGACGCCGAGGGCCGGACACTCCTCGTCCTCGGCGGCGACCGCCCGATCGGCACTTTCCTGCGCGCCCACCCGGCCACCGGCACCCGTCTGCTCGTGGCGTACCCGGCGGTCGACGAATACAAGATCGAAGAGGTCCGCGAGGACCCCCGCGTCACGCCCCTCCCCGTCGAGCACCTGGCGCTGAGGCCCACAGAGGGCACAGGGGTGTCAGCGGAAGCGATGGGCCAGAGCGGCACCCTGCGGACGATCGTGGCGGATGCCGCCTACCTCAGCATCGGCAACGCCCCGACCGCCCCGTCCGGTGACCTGACCCGTGGGGTGGACGGGTACTGTCCGCCGGCTGACCAGCATCCCCGCGTCATCGTGGCCGGCGATCTCCGCTCCGCCCGCTTTCAGCGGATCATGACCGCCTTGGGTTCGGGGAGCGAGGCCGCACTGCATGCCTACTACGCGGCCAGAGAAGTGCTCACCAAGAGCTGAGGCCACCTTGACGGAATGACGCACCTCCGAGACCCGGTAGTCCGTCGGGTCGACGAATGTGCAGTCGTACCTGCCGTCCCCGGTCGACAAGAGCGTTTTGTTCTTATCAGTCCAGGTCGGTTCGAGGCGGTCCTGGTGTCGAGTTCGAGGCCATGCGGCGATCCCTTGCGGTGTGGAGATGACGGTGTCCATCCTGTAGGAGTCCCGACGGAGACCGCGGTGAACCGCGACACTGACCAGGTGCTGGGTGCCTGCTACAGCCGTTCCGGCCGGAGGATCGCGCGACATCCGGACCTGTTACCCACTGTGATGGCCCGGTAACTGAGGCCATGCACGTCGAAGGCCCCCATCTCGCGATGGGGGCCTTCGACGTTAGTGCCCGGTGAGGCACTGGCGGAGGATACGAGATTCGAACTCGTGAGGGGTTGCCCCCAACACGCTTTCCAAGCGTGCGCCCTAGGCCACTAGGCGAATCCTCCGCGGCAAACAATACAAGACGCTGAGGGGTGCTTGCGAACTCGTTCGCACCCCCCACCATCGGGTACCCTGTGCGGAGCCCCTCACGTGGCGCTATCTGACTGAACTCCCCCAGGGCCGGAAGGCAGCAAGGGTAGGTCGGCTCTGGCGGGTGCGTGAGGGGCGCTTGCGTTCCCGGGGGCAGGGGCGGGGCGGGAGCGGAGACGGTTGTCGGTGGGCCCCGATAACCTCGTAGATGTGTCGTCCCTTGCGCTGTATCGCCGCTATCGCCCCGAGTCCTTCGCCGAGGTCATCGGGCAGGAGCATGTCACCGACCCGCTGCAGCAGGCCCTGCGGAACAACCGGGTCAATCACGCGTACCTGTTCAGCGGGCCGCGCGGGTGCGGGAAGACGACCAGTGCGCGCATCCTCGCCCGCTGTCTGAACTGCGAGCAGGGGCCCACACCCACCCCCTGCGGCGAGTGCCAGTCCTGCCAGGACCTCGCGCGCAACGGGCCGGGGTCCATCGATGTCATCGAGATCGACGCCGCCTCCCACGGTGGTGTGGACGACGCCCGCGACCTGCGCGAGAAGGCCTTCTTCGGCCCCGCGAGCAGCCGGTACAAGATCTACATCATCGACGAGGCCCACATGGTCACCCCGCAGGGGTTCAACGCCCTGCTGAAGGTGGTCGAGGAGCCCCCGGAGCACCTCAAGTTCATCTTCGCGACCACCGAGCCCGAGAAGGTCATCGGCACCATCCGGTCGCGTACGCACCACTACCCCTTCCGGCTCGTGCCCCCCGGCACCCTGCGCGAGTACCTCGGGGAGGTCTGTGGCAGGGAGGGCATCCCCGTCGCCGACGGAGTGCTCCCGCTCGTCGTGCGCGCCGGGGCCGGGTCCGTGCGGGACTCGATGTCCGTCATGGACCAGCTGCTCGCCGGAGCCGCCGACGACGGTGTGACGTACGCCATGGCCACCGGCCTCCTCGGCTACACCGACGGCTCGCTGCTCGACTCCGTCGTCGACGCCTTCGCGGCGGGCGACGGCGCCGCCGCGTTCGAGGTCGTGGACCGGGTCATCGAGGGCGGCAACGACCCGCGCCGCTTCGTCGCCGACCTCCTGGAGCGGCTGCGGGACCTGGTGATCCTCGCCGCCGTGCCCGACGCGGGGGAGAAGGGGCTCATCGACGCCCCCGCCGATGTCGTCGAGCGGATGCAGGCGCAGGCGTCCGTCCTCGGGGCGGCCGAGCTGAGCCGCGCCGCCGACCTGGTCAACACCGGGCTCACCGAGATGCGCGGCGCGACCTCGCCCCGGTTGCAGCTGGAGCTGATCTGCGCGCGGGTGCTCCTGCCCGCCGCCTACGACGACGAGCGCTCGGTGCAGGCCCGGCTCGACCGGCTGGAGCGCGGCGCCGCCGCCCGCCCCGCCGCCGGTGGTCCCGCGCCCGTCTTCTCGGCCGGCGGGCCCGCCGCGCCGATGGGGTACGTCCCCGGGCCGGAGGCCGCCCCGCACATGCCGGGTCCCGACGGCCCCGTCCCGCCCCCCGCCGCCGCCCCGCCGGCCGCACCGCCCGCGCCGCAGCCCGTCCCGGAGCCTCCCGCCGAGCCCCAGCCCGCCCCGGCGGCGGCCCCCGCCGCCCGCCCGGGCGCCTGGCCCGGCGCCGCCCCCGCCCCCGCTCCGGCCGCCGTGCCCGAGCGGCGGCCCGGAGGATGGCCCACCGCCTCCACACCCGGTCAGGGCGCCCGGCCCGCCACCCCGCAGCAGCCCGCCCAGGCCCCGGCCCAGCCCCCGGCCGCCGCTCCGGCACCCGCCGCGCAGCCCCAGGCACAGGCGCCCGGCATGGCCCAGGGCGCCGGCCAGGTGCGCAACATGTGGCCCGAGATCCTGGAGGCCGTCAAGAACCGACGCCGCTTCACCTGGATTCTCCTCAGCCAGAACGCCCAGGTCACCGGCTTCGACGGCACCACCCTCCAGATCGGCTTCATCAACGCCGGCGCCCGGGACAACTTCTCCGGCAGCGGCAGCGAGGAAGTCCTCAAGCAGGCCCTCGCCGAGCAGTTCCATGTGCAGTGGAAGATCGAGGCGATCGTCGACGTCTCCGGCGGCTCCGCCGGACCGGGCTCCCCGGGTTCCGCGGGTTCCCCGGGCTCCGGCGGCGGTGGCTTCGGCGGCCGGCCGCCCCAGCAGAGCGCCCCCTCCCACCAGCAGCAGCCCGCCGCCACCCCGTACCGGTCCGCCTCCCAGCAGGCGCCCGCCCCGGCACCCGCCGCCCCGGCGGACCGCCCCGGACCGGCCGCGTCCCGGTCCGCCGCGCCCCGGCCCACCGCCGCCGAGCCCGCGCGCCCCGCGTCCGGACCGGCCGCCCCCCCGGCCCCGTACAGCCCGCCCCCGGTCTCCCCCGAGGACGACGTCCCCGAGGACGACGACCCCGATCTCGTCGACTCCGCGCTCTCCGGCCACGACCTGATCGTGCGCGAGCTGGGGGCGACCGTTGTGGAGGAATACACAAACGAGTAGCCGGTCCGCTTCGGTAGGGGCGTACAGGGCCGCGCGCCGCGGCGGTTAGGCTGACTGCCGTGAAGGTCCTTGTCATCGGCGGCGGCGCCCGCGAACATGCCCTGTGCCGCTCTCTCTCCCTCGACCCCGACGTCACCGCTGTGCACTGCGCGCCGGGTAACGCCGGCATCGGCGAGGTCGCCGAACTGCACCCGGTCGACGCCCTGGACGGCGCCGCCGTCGCCCGGCTCGCCACGGACCTGGAGGCCGGGCTCGTCGTCGTCGGGCCCGAGGCGCCCCTGGTCGCCGGGGTGGCCGACGCCGTGCGCGCGGCCGGGGTCCCCTGCTTCGGCCCCTCCCGCGAGGCCGCCCGGCTGGAGGGCTCCAAGGCCTTCGCCAAGGATGTGATGGCCGCGGCCGGGGTGCCCACCGCCCGCAGCTATGTCTGCACGACCCCCGAGGAGATCGACGAGGCCCTCGACGCCTTCGGCGCTCCCCATGTCGTGAAGGACGACGGCCTCGCCGCCGGCAAGGGCGTGGTCGTCACCGACGATCTCGCCGCCGCCCGGGAGCACGCCGTCGCCTGCGGCCGGGTCGTGATCGAGGAGTATCTCGACGGCCCCGAGGTCTCCCTCTTCGCCATCACCGACGGCGTGACCGTCCTGCCCCTCACCCCCGCGCAGGACTTCAAGCGCGCCCTCGACGGCGACGAGGGGCCCAACACCGGCGGCATGGGCGCCTACTCGCCGCTGCCCTGGGCCGACCCCAAGCTGGTCGACGAGGTCCTGGAGACCGTCCTCCAGCCCACCGTGGACGAACTGCGCCGCCGGGGGACCCCCTTCGCCGGGCTGCTGTACGCCGGTCTCGCGATCACCTCGCGCGGTGTCCGGGTCATCGAGTTCAACGCCCGCTTCGGCGACCCCGAGACGCAGGTGGTACTGGCCCGGCTGCGCACCCCGCTCGCCGGAGTGCTCCTGCGCGCCGCCAACGGGACCCTCGCGGACGAGCCGCCGCTGCGGTGGCGCGACGACGCGGCGGTGACCGTCGTCGTCGCCTCCCACAACTACCCGGACACCCCGCGCACCGGCGACCCGATCGAGGGGCTGGCCGCCGTCGCGGCGCAGGACGCTCCCCACGCGTACGTCCTGCACGCCGGGACGCGGCGCGAGGGGGAAGCGGTGGTGAGTGCGGGGGGGCGGGTGCTCTCCGTCACCGCCACCGGCAAGGATCTGCGCGAGGCGCGGGAGCGGGCGTACGAGGCCGTGGGGCGGATCAGCCTCGACGGGTCTCAGCACCGCACGGACATCGCCCGCGCGGTGGCGGAGGCCTGAGACCGACCGCGCGCACTCCCGGGGTCAGCGCTGTGGGCCGACCCCGGGGCCGCTGCCGGGCACCCGGCGCCGGGCGGCCTGAGCCCGCCACGGGGCTCTGTGGGGTGCTCCCGACGGGGAGGGGTGGGGTTGCCCGGGCCTGCACTGTGCCCGCGCCTGTGGTGCGGGGTCCGTCCTCAAACGCCGGACGGGCTGGGATTGTGCGGGCCCGTGCCGCGCGGGCGCTTGTGGTGCGGGGTCCGTCCCCTAGCCCCGGACGGGCTGGAATTGTCCGGGCCCGTGCCGCGCGGGCGCCTGTGGTGCGGGGTCCGTCCCCCAGCCCCGGTCGGGCTGGAATTGTCCGGGCCTGCCCTGTGCCCGCGCCTGGGGTCCAGGCTCTGCCCCCTAGCGCCGGTCGGGCCGGGGTTGCCGCGCCCGGGGCGCCGTGTTTCGTTCGTGAACGGATTGTCCGACGGGCTGGGGTTGCGCCGGGCGGGGCCGGCATGCGCAGACTCGGGCACCCGGAGTGAACCTTCGCCGTGCCCCACCCGTGCCCACCTTTACCCAAAGCCATTCCATCGAGTGATGGGTGAGCCATCCGGATGACGCCCGCCGAACCCCCAACTAGGGTGCGGCGCAGGCGTTCCGGCACTTGGCCCACCGGCATTGCGATGTCAGTGGTGGGTGCCACAGTGGGGGAGTGCACCCAGACCGTCGCGAGGCAGAGGGGGTGATGACCGACCGTGTCCAGTACCGGCACCGGTATCGGTGAGTCGATCGGCGCGCTGGCCGCGCGCTCACGAGCGCTGGCCGTGCTGCGCGTCCGCAGCAGAGCCCTCGCCGTCGCGCTGCTGCCCGCCGCCGTCGCCGTCGTGCTCCTCGCCGGCGAGGTCACCGGGCACATGCGCGGCGCCGGCTGGTCCGCGGCCCGCTGGGCGGTGGGCGTCCTCGCGGTCGTCGTGCTGCTGCTCGCCGCCGCCGTCGCGGCCGTCATCGTCCGGGCGAGCCCCGCCCTCAGCCCCACCGTCGAGCTGTCCGAGCGCGGCGCCCCCGACCTCTACCGCCTGGTCAGGGATCTGGCCGAGCGGCTCGATGTGCCCGCGCCCTCCGCCCTGGCGCTCACCCCCGACTGCGACAGCTGGCTGGAGGACCGCACCCACCCCGCCCACGCCCTGCCCCAGGCGATACGGAGCGGTCCCCGGCGGCGCACCGCCGAGGCTCCCGTCCTGGTGATCGGCTCGCCCTTCCTCTGGTGGATGCGCGTCGCCGAGCTGCGGGCCCTGCTCGCGCCGGTCGTCGCCGGGACCGCGCCGTCCGCGCACCCCGACATAGCCGCGGCCCGCCGCTTCGTCCGCGGTCTCGACGCCGCGGTCGCGGTGGCCTCGGAGGCCGGGCCCCCCGGCCCGCTCAGGCCGCTGCGGCGCGCCGCGCTCGGCTTCGTCGGCGGGATCGCCCGGCGGCTGCTCCACAGCTGCCAGCTGTACGCGGGTGAGATGGAGCGCGGGGTCGCGGCCGCCGCCTCCGAGCGCGCCCAGAGCGTCGACTACGGCCTGCGGATCGTCGCCCAGGAGCAGGTCGGCCTCGCCTACGCGGGGTGGGACCGGCTGCTGACCCGGGTGGCCCTGCCCGCCTGGCGCATGGGCCGCTGGCCGTCCCGGCTCGACGCGGGCGTGGTCTCCGCCCTCACCGAGCTGTCCCGCCGCGACCGCCTCGCCGAGGGCTTCGCCTCCCGGCTCGGCGACCGCCCCGCCTGCGATCTCCTGGAGGAGCCCGGCGCGGTCGACGAGGCCGCCTCGCTGCTCGCCGCGCGCCTCTTCCACGGCGGCCCCGCCGAGACCGGGGTCGGCTGGTCCCCGGTGGACTGGCAGCAGTATCCGGAGGAGGTCGTGGACCGCAAGTGGCGTACGGAAGCGGCCCGCCTCCACCGAGTGCTGGACGATCTCGGGGTCACCCCGTCGAGCGGGCCCCAGGGGCCGACGCTCGCCCGGGTGCTGGTCCATCTCACCGCCGGGGGGGCCGACGCCGGGGAGAACCTCGCGGCGGGGATCAGCGCCGAGGTCGCCCGCGAGGAGACCGCCCGGCAGAAGCCGGCCGTGGGAGCGGCCGTCGCCAAGAGCCCGGGGGACGTGCTCAACGGATGGGGCGCGGACCCCCTGCCGCTCTTCCCCCTCCAGCCCCCGCGCACCGGGCGCGAGCTGCTCGCCGACCACCTCACCGCCATGGTCTGCTGCGCCGCCGTCGACACCGCGGGTGCCGCCCCCGGCCTCGACTGGCTGGACGGGCCCACGCTGCTGATCCGAGGCGCCCGCTGTGCCGACCTCATGGCGCCCGTCCTCAGCCTGACGGAGGACGGCGACCCCAGGCCGCTCCACGCCTGGCTCGCGGGCGCGGCCGTCCGCCCGGAGAAGCCCGTCCGTCTGGTGTAGCCCCCGGGCCGGACACCCCGTTCCGCCGGTGCGGCTCCCCCCACGGACGCCTGCCCGGTGCGGGCGGCCCCCACGACGCCTGCCCGCCCGGTGCACCCGCGCCCGCCACCCCGTTCCGCCCGGTGTACCCCCGGCCGGCCCCACCACCCCGGCACCACCCCGGCGCCACCCCGGTACCACCACCGCGCCTCCCCCGGCCCGCCCACGCAACAATTCACGACGAAGGGTGACGGCCCGCATGCGTTATGTGATGTGCTGGAGCCCGGTGCCGGGCGAGCGGCGCGGCGGGAGCCGCCCCGGGGGTCCGGGGGCGGCGAGGGAGGGCGCATGGGGGCGGAGCACATCCGGCGGTGGGAATCGGGGGCCCTCGCCCATGCCGTGTCGGACCCGTTCGGGCAGGGACCGCTCCCCTGGCTGCGCGGTGCGGAGCAGTACTTCAGCGACACCGGCAGGGTCATCCCCTGGTACGCGGAGCCGGACCGCCCCGAGGGTGCCCGAGCCTCCCGGGGCCCCCGCGCCGCCAACGACCGGGACCTCCAGATCAAGGGCTTCGTCTCGCGGGGAGGTGTCGCCCCGGGCGAGTCGATCGACTTCCACATCACGGTGAACCCGCCCCAGCAGTTCTCGATCGACGTCTACCGCATCGGGCACTACGCGGGCCACGGAGCCACCAAGATCACCACCAGTCCCCGGCTCCCCGGGATCGTCCAGCCGCCCCCGCTCACCGCCGGCCGCACGGTCTCCTGCCACCACTGGTGGCTCTCCTGGCGGCTCCAGATCCCCTCGTACTGGTCGATCGGCGCGTATGTCGCCGTCCTCACCGCCGCCGACGGCCACCGCTCCCACATTCCGTTCACCGTCCGCGACAGCCACCCCGCCGACCTGCTGCTCCTGCTCCCGGACATCACCTGGCAGGCGTACAACCTCTACCCCGAGGACGGCCGCACCGGCGCCAGCCTCTACCACGCCTGGGACGACGAGGGCCGGCTCCTCGGCGAGAAGGACGCCGCCGTCACCGTCTCCTTCGACCGTCCCTACGCGGGCGCCGGCCTGCCCCTGCACGTCGGCCACGCCTATGACTTCATCCGCTGGGCCGAGCGCTACGGCTACGACCTCGCCTACGCCGAGGCCCGCGATCTGCACGCGGGCACCATCGACCCCACCCGCTACCGGGGGCTGGTCTTCCCCGGCCACGACGAGTACTGGTCGGCCCCCATGCGCCGCACCGCCGAGACCGCCCGCGACCACGGCACCTCGCTCGTCTTCCTCTCCGCCAACACCATGTACTGGCAGGTCGGCCTCGGCCCGTCCGCGTCCGGCGAGCCCGACCGGCTCCTCACCTGCCGCAAGCGCCGCGGACCCGGGAAGTCCGCCCTCTGGCGCGAGGCCGACCGGGCCGAGCAGCATCTGCTGGGCATCCAGTACGCGGGCCGGGTGCCCGAACCGCACCCCCTGGTCGTGCGGAACGCCGATCACTGGCTCTGGGAGTCCACCGGCGCCGGCGAGGGCGATGAGCTGCCGGGCCTGGTCGCGGGCGAGGCCGACCGCTACTTCCCGCGCACCTCGCTCCCCGAGCATCTGCGCCGCGTCCTGCTCGCGCACTCCCCCTACCGGGACCGCAAGGGCGCCGCCCGGCACCAGGAGACCTCGCTCTACCGGGCCCCCTCGGGGGCGCTGGTCTTCGCCTCCGGCACCTTCGCCTGGACGCCGGCGCTCGACCGGCCCGGCCATGTCGACCCCCGTGTCCAGCGCGCGACGGCCAACCTCCTCGACCGCATCTGCAAGCGCGACTGACCCGGGCCCTTCCACGGGACCACCGGACACGCCGCCCCCGGCCCGACCGCCCCGCCCGCCGTGCGGGAGAATCGGAATCATTAGTTCAGAACCACGGGGAGGAACCGTGTCCGGATTCGTAGAAAAGCCCGAACCGCTTCAGGTGCCGGGCCTGGTTCATCTCCACACCGGCAAGGTGCGCGATCTCTACCAGAACGCGGCCGGCGACCTGGTCATGGTCGCCAGCGACCGTGTCTCCGCCTATGACTGGGTGCTGCCCAGCGAGATCCCCGACAAGGGCCGGGTGCTCACCCAGCTCTCCCTCTGGTGGTTCGACCAGCTCGCGGACCTCGTCCCGAACCATGTGCTCTCCACCGAGCTGCCCGAGGGCGCCCCCGCCGACTGGGCGGGCCGCACCCTGGTCTGCACCTCGCTGCGGATGCTCCCGGTCGAGTGCGTGGCCCGCGGCTATCTCACCGGCTCGGGCCTCACCGAGTACAACGCCACCCGCACGGTCTGCGGTCTCGCCCTCCCCGAGGGCCTCGCCGACGGCTCCGAGCTGCCCGCGCCGATCTTCACCCCCGCGACCAAGGCCGCGGTCGGCGACCACGACGAGAACGTCAGTTACGAGGAGGTCGTCCACCAGGTCGGCGCGGAGACCGCCGCCCTGCTGCGGCAGGCGACCCTCGCCGTCTACGGCCGGGCCCGGGACATCGCCCGCGAGCGGGGCATCATCCTCGCGGACACCAAGTTCGAGTTCGGTCTGGGTCCCGACGGCACCCTGGTCATCGCCGACGAGGTGCTCACCCCGGACTCCTCGCGCTTCTGGCCCGTCGCCGACTGGGAGCCGGGCCGGCCCCAGCCCTCGTACGACAAGCAGTACGTACGGGACTGGCTGACCTCGCCCGCGTCCGGCTGGGACCGCCGCGGCGAGCAGCCGCCGCCCCCGCTGCCGCCGGAGGTCGTCGACGCGACCCGCGCGAAGTATCTGGAGGCGTACGAGCTGCTGACCGGCACCCCCTGGCCGGCGAGCGCGGTGGGCCGGGCCTGAGAGACACCGGACGGTATGGCGAAGGCCCCGGTCCTGAACAGGACCGGGGCCTTCATCCGGAGCGGACGACCAGGTTCGAACTGGCGACCTCAACCTTGGCAAGGTTGCGCTCTACCAACTGAGCTACGTCCGCATGCGCCGTGGCGCGCAGCCCACTATACCCAACCGCGCTCCCGGGCGAGACGCACCGCCGTGTGCCGGTTCTCCGCACCGAGTTTGGACGCCGCGGACGAGAGATAGTTCCGTACGGTCCCCTGCGAGAGCGAGGCCCGCTCGGCGATCTCCGCGATCGGCGCCCCGTCCCCCGCCAGGGCCAGTACCTCCGCCTCGCGCGCGGTCAGCGGCGAGTCCCCGGCCGAGATCGCGTCGGCCGCCAACTCCGGGTCCACATAGCGGTTTCCGGCATATACGGTACGAATGATCTCGGCCAGTCGCTGGGCGCTCAGAGTCTTCGGGACAAACCCCCGCACACCGGCCGTCAGGGCACGCTTCAGATGGCCCGGCATGCCATGGCTGGTCACGATCATCGTGCGGCACCCGGGCAGTTCGGCCCGCAGGGATGTGGCGACACTCACACCGTCCATGCCCGGCATCTGAAGATCGAGCACCGCCACATCGGGGCGGTGGGCCCGCGCCATGACGAGCGCCTCGGTGCCGGAAGCCGCCTCCGCGACCACTTCGAGGTCGTCCTCCAGGGCGAGCAGCGCGGCCAGCGCGCCACGGATCAGATGCTCGTCGTCCGCGAGCAGCACGCGCACGGTCATGCCGTACCCCTCATGCCGTATCCCCCATGTCCTGTGTGGATGCCGTCTCTCATGTCGAGGCGATCGGGCCGGAGATCCCCGGAGCCGGCCGCCCGCCCGGGCCGCCCGGGACCCCTGGCGCACCCGAGACCCCCGAGGCTCCCGGTGCACCCGGGGCCCGGGGAGTCGGCACCCCGCCCCGGGCGCCCCCGCCCCCGGTGTCCCCGCTCCCCTCCAGCGGAACCCGGGCCGTCAGCCGGAAGCGACCACCGCGCGCGGGCCCCGCCTCCAGCACCCCGCCCACGGCCGACAGCCGCTCCCGCAGCCCCGCCAGCCCCGAGCCCGGCGTCCCCGACCGCTGCTGCCCGGGGGCGGGAGCGGGCGCGGCGCCGTCGTTCTCCACCACGAGCAGGGCGTCGCCGTCCACCGTCCCCACCGAGATCGTGCAGCGCCGGGTGTCCCCGTGCCGCAGCACATTGGTGGCGGCCTCCCGGACCACCCAGCCCAGCGCCGACTGGACCTCGTCCGGCAGCTCCACCTCGCCCACCACCACGGTGCAGGCGATCCCCGCCGCGTCCAGCACGCCCCGCGCGCCCTCCAGCTCCACCCTCAGATCCGCCTCGCGGTAGCCGCGCACGACATCCCGTACCTCGCGCTGCGACTCCCGGGCGATGCGCTGCACCTCCAGCATCTGGTCGACTGCCTCCGGACGGCCGCGCCGGGCGAGCTGGACCGCCAGTTCGCTCTTCAGCGCCACCACCGCGAGGTTGCGTCCCACCACGTCGTGCAGATCGCGCCCGAAGCGCAGCCGCTCCTCCGCCACCGCGAGCCTGGCCTGCACATCGCGGGCCTCCCGCAGCTCCCACATCACCGACAGCACCCACATGGACGCCCGTGCCGTGAACGCCATCCACCCGGTCATGAATCCGGTGAAGAGGACGAAGGCCAGCCCCTCCGCCCCCGGCAGCGCGGTGAACGAGAGCAGGACGTAGAGCAGCACCAGCAGACCGAGCTGGAGCAGGGCGGTGACCTTGGCCGGCACCATCAGGGCGTGGACCGTGGCCAGCGGCATCAGCGTCACCGTGAGCAGGGTCGGCAGCAGCTCCAGCACCATGGAGGTGTCGGCCGAGTGGCTCAGGGCCAGGACGGTGGCGGTGGCCGCCGAGGTCATCCCCACCGCCCACCGGAGCAGCCGCCCGGGCACCTCGCCCTGTCCCAGATAGGCGTCCATCACCCGCCGGGCGAGCCGGGCGCAGACCACCCCGACCGCGAGCCCCAGCGGCGGCCCGGCCACGGCGAGGGCCGTGGTGATCGGGTCGTCCAGCCGTTTCGGCGCGAGCAGCAGCAGAATCGTCAGCGTGAGGGAGCCCGTCCAGACGATCAGATAGACCGTGCCCCGGGTGTACAGATCCACCTTGGCGAGCCCGCTCCGCCCGCTCCAGCCCTTCACCCGCACCGCGGACCTCCTCGTACTCGCCCGACCGGACGGCGCCGGCCGCCGTACACCGAAAGCCGGTCACCCAATGCCGGTCACCCAATGCCGGTCACCCGACGCGGGTCACCGAATGCCGGCCGCCCGGGGCCCGCCACCGAGGGCCGGACTCCGGACGCTCAGCGCCGGGGCTCCCAGCGGAACCACCGCTGAACAGCAAACACCGAGAGCGCGGTCCAGGCCAAAGCGGTCAGCGCGGCGGTGGCCAGCTCCCCGCCGTCCGTGCCGCCGAGCCAGCCGCCGCGGATCAGCGTCATCACCCCGGTCATCGGGAGCAGCTCGCAGACCGAGGCCATCTTCTCGGGCATCACATCGAGCGGAATGAAGATCCCCGAGCCCGCGAGCGAGATCAGGAACATCGGCATGGTGGTGATCTGGGCGCTCTCCACGGTCCGGGTCACCGTGGCGGTGACCGCCGCGAGGGCCGTCATCAGCACCAGCCCGAGCGCGATTCCCCCGATCAGCAGCTCGGGCCGCCGCGGCGCGGTCACCTCCATGACGGCGATGCCGCCCCCGATCAGCAGCGCGCACTGCGCCAGCGCGAGCCCGGCGGCGGGCAGCGCGGTCCCGGCGAGGATCTCCCGGTCCGGCACCTCCCCGGTGCGCAGCCGCTTGAGCACCAGCTCCTCACGGCGGGCCACATAGGCGGAGACCAGGTTGAGATGGACCACCAGGATCAGCACGGTCCCGATCCCGCCGGTCAGCGACACCTCGGCGATGCTCATCCCGACCTTGCCGAGGTCGATCTGCTCCAGGGACGACTTCATCGCCAGCACCAGCACCACGGGCATCAGCAGGGCCATGAAGAGCGCGGTCCGGTTCCGCAGCAGGAGGGTCAGCTCCGCCCGCCCCAGTCCGGCCAGCCGCCCGGCCGCCGACGTCCTGCCCGCGGACCCCGCCGACCCCGCAGACCCCGCAGACCCCGCGGAACCGCCCGATCCCACGGAACCCACTGGCCCCACTGATCCCGCCGACCTCATCGATGTCCCCGACACAACCGTCCCCGTCCCCTTCTCTGTCCCGTGCTCGTCCGTCCGCGCCGCCATGTCAGACACCCGCCGTCTCGGTCTGCGCGATCTCCAGGAAGGCCTCCTCCAGCGAGGCCGACCGCGCGTCCAGCGCCTCCAGCCGAACACCGGACTCCGCCGCCCACCGCAGCAGTTCGCCCAGCGTGCCCTGGATGTCCTGGGTGCGGATCGAGACGCGCGGCCCGTCCGCCGCGGCCCGCAGCGAGAGCGGCAGCCGGCCCGCCGGCACCCCGTCGGGCAGGGTGAACCGGATACGGGCGGGGCGGGACGCGGTCACCTCGGCCGGGGTGCCGGTGGTCACGATCCGGCCCCGGTGCATGATCGCCAGCCGGTCGGCGAGCGCCTCGGCCTCCTCCAGGTAGTGCGTGGTCAGCAGCACGGTGGTGCCGGTGTCACGGAGCGCCCGCACCAAGTCCCAGGTGGCGCGGCGCCCTTCCGCGTCCAGTCCGGTCGTCGGCTCGTCGAGGAAGAGCACCTCGGGCCGGCCCAGCAGCGCCAGCGCCAGATCGAGCCGCCGCCGCTCACCGCCGGAGAGCTGTTTCACGCGTACGGTGTGCCGCTCACCGAGCCCGACCAGATCCAGCGCCTCCGCCACCGGGCGCGCGCCGCTGGTGCAGCGGGCCCACATCCGGGCCGTCTCGGCCACCGTCAGCTCGGAGGGGAAGCCGCCCTCCTGGAGCATGACCCCGATCCGGGGCCGGACGGCGGCGCGTTCGCGGTACGGGTCGTGGCCGAGCACCCGTACGGTGCCGGCGGACGGGAGGGCGAGGCCCTCCAGCAGCTCGACGGTGGAGGTCTTGCCCGCGCCGTTCGTCCCGAGCAGGGCGAAGATCTCGCCGCGTGCCACCGAGAAGGAGATCCCGCTCACGGCCTCGAAGCCGCCCGCGTAGCTCCGGCGCAGCTCATCGACCGTGATCACATACTGGTCCGTGGTCATGGAACCAGCATTGCGGCGCCCCGGGAGCGCGGGCAGTGCGCGCTGTCACCGGTGCCCATGACAAATGTCATGGGCAGGTACCTGACAACGCCCCGCTCCGGGCCGCACACAGCGAAAAACCCCGGATCTGAAACAGAACCGGGGCTTCGACTTGCTGGAGCGGACGACCAGGTTCGAACTGGCGACCTCAACCTTGGCAAGGTTGCGCTCTACCAACTGAGCTACGTCCGCATGCCTCCGCTCGGCTTTCACCGGGCGGCGCGTGCATCACTCTACCTGATCCACCGGAGTGGTCGGTAAGGCGATGAGAGCGGGTGACAGGAATTGCACACTGCGCCTTCCCCCTGGAAGGGGGATGTTCTACTACTGAACTACACCCGCACGCTGCTGAGGTGGGCCTTTGCGGCCTTGCCCCTCGGCGTGATCCAAACTCTAGCCGACGGTGGGGGGTGCAGCGCAACTCGGGACCGGCGCCGCCCCGGCGAGACGTTCGCGCCGGGGCGGCGGGAGGGGCCCAGGGGCTCAACTGGCCTCGCGGAAGGCCTCGTAGACCGCCTTGGGGATGCGGCCCCTGGCCGGCACGTCCATCTTGTTGGACTGCGCCCAGGCCCGTACGGCGGCGGGGGCCGGCTCCAGCGCGGTGTGCGTGTACGTCACCGGACGCCCGGTCCTGCCCCGCCGTCCCGCGCCCGTCTGCCGGCGCGCCGCCGTCAGGTAGGGCGCCAGCGCCTTGCGCAGTTTCTTTGCATTGGCGGGATTGAGGTCGATCTCGTACGACTTCCCGTCCAGGCCGAAGCTGACCGTTTCCGCCGCTTCTCCGCCGTCGATGTCGTCGAAGAGCGTGACCACTACTCGCTGAGCCACGGATATCGGTCCTTTCCCGCGGCACCCCGCATGGGCACTGGTTCTGGCATGCGGGGACACCGGCATTCCGGCTGTCGAGGGGGTAAAAGTGCTGTCCTCTGCATTCCTTTGTACAGCGATCAGTGCTGCATTGTGAAGCCCACCCAATTATGTGCGCGTGTCCGATCAATGGCGAGCAGGTTATTTTTCCTGGATTTCCATCGGCCGAAACCCTGATATCCACCCATATCTACGCGAGTAGATTCCCGGGCCGGGTACGCTGAGGGAACCGCCTTCGCACCACATCACCGGGAGTGCCCGTGGCACGCGTCGTAGTCGACGTCATGCTCAAGCCCGAGATCCTCGACCCGCAGGGACAGGCGGTGCAGCGCGCACTGCCCCGCCTCGGTTTCGAGGGCATCGCGGATGTCCGTCAGGGGAAGCGCTTCGAACTGGAGGTGGAGGGGCCGGTCGACGAGGACGCCCTCGCCCGCATCCACGAGATGGCCGAAACGTTCCTCGCCAACACCGTCATCGAGGACTTCGTCGTCCGGGTGGACTCGTGACCACCCGTATCGGAGTCGTCACCTTTCCCGGCACGCTGGACGACCGCGACAGCCTGCGGGCCGTCCGGCTCGCGGGCGCCGAGCCCGTCCCGCTCTGGCACCGCGACAAGGACCTCCACCAGGTCGACGCCGTGGTCCTCGCCGGGGGGTTCTCCTACGGCGACTACCTGAGGGCCGGGGCCATTTCCCGGTTCTCGCCGGTGATGGAGACGATCATCGACCAGGCCAGGGCGGGGCTGCCGGTTCTCGGCATCTGCAATGGCTTCCAGATCCTCACCGAGTCGCATCTGCTGCCGGGCGCCATGCTCCGCAACAACCATCTCCACTTCATCTGCCGTGACCAGGCGCTGCGCGTGGAGAACGCGGAGACCGCCTGGACCGCCGATTACGAGCGCGGCCAGGAAATCTCCGTACCGCTGAAGAACATCGACGGCCGCTATGTCGCCGACGAGCGGGTCCTGGACGAGCTGGAGGCGGAGGGCAGGGTCGCCTTCCGCTACCTCGGCGGCAACCCCAACGGCTCGCTCCGCGACATCGCGGGCATCACCAGCGCCGAGGGCAATGTCGTCGGTCTGATGCCGCACCCGGAGCACGCCGTCGAGCCCCTGATCGGCACGGGCCGCACCGACGGCCTCGCCTTCTTCACCTCTGTCATCAAGAAGCTGGTCACGGCATGAGCCTCGATACGGTCAAGAACGCCACCGACACGCCCGAGACCGATCAGCCCTGGGCCGAACTCGGTCTCAAGCAGGACGAGTACGCCCGCATCCGGGAGATCCTGGGCCGCCGGCCCACCGGCGCCGAGCTGGCGATGTACTCGGTGATGTGGTCCGAGCACTGCTCCTACAAGTCGAGCAAGGTCCATCTGCGGCAGTTCGGCGAGAAGGCCCCGGAGAACGACGCCCTCCTCGTCGGCATCGGCGAGAACGCGGGCGTGGTCGACGTCGGCCAGGGGTACGCGGTCACCTTCAAGGTCGAGTCGCACAACCACCCCTCGTACATCGAGCCCTACCAGGGCGCGGCCACCGGCATCGGCGGCATCGTGCGCGACATCCTGGCCATGGGGGCCCGTCCGGTCGCCGTGGTCGACCCGCTCCGGTTCGGTGCCGCCGACCACCCCGACACCAAGCGCGTACTGCCCGGTGTCGTCGCGGGCATCGGCGGCTACGGCAACTGCCTGGGGCTGCCGAACATCGGCGGCGAGGTCGTCTTCGACCCCTGCTACCAGGGCAACCCGCTGGTCAACGCCGGCTGCATCGGTGTGATGAAGCACGAGGACATCCACCTCGCGCAGGCGTCCGGCCCCGGCAACAAGGTCATCCTCTACGGTGCCCGCACCGGCGGCGACGGCATCGGCGGGGTCTCGGTCCTCGCGTCCGAGACCTTCGAGAGCACCGGCCCGGCCAAGCGCCCCGCCGTCCAGGTCGGCGACCCCTTCCAGGAGAAGCTCCTCATCGAGTGCACCCTGGAGATCTTCCGGGAGAAGCTGGTCGCGGGCATCCAGGACCTCGGCGGCGCCGGTCTCTCCTGCGCCACCTCCGAGCTGGCCAGCGCCGGTTCCGGGGGCATGCGGGTGGATCTGGACACCGTGCCGCTGCGCGACGCGACCCTCTCGCCCGAGGAGATCCTCATGAGCGAGTCGCAGGAGCGCATGTGCGCGATCGTGGAGCCGGCGAAGGTCGAGCGCTTCCTGGAGATCTGCGAGAAGTGGGATGTCATCGCCACCGTCATCGGTGAGGTCACCGAGGGCGAGCGGCTGGAGATCTTCTGGCACGGCGAGCAGATCGTGGACGTGCCGCCGAGGACCGTCGCCCACGAGGGCCCGGTGTACGAGCGCCCGTACGCGCGCCCCGAGTGGCAGGACGCGCTCCAGGCCGACGACGCGGGCAAGCTGCCCCGCCCGGCGACCTCCGCCGAGCTGCGCGAGCAGGTGCTGCGGCTGGTGGCCTCGCCCAACCAGGCGTCCAAGGCGTGGATCACCGACCAGTACGACCGGTTCGTGCAGGGCAACACCGTGCTGGCGCAGCCCGAGGACGCGGGCATGGTCCGGATCGACGAGGAGACCAACCTCGGCGTGGCCATGGCGACCGACGGCAACGGCCGGTACACCAAGCTCGACCCGTACACCGGGGCGCAGCTCGCGCTGGCCGAGTCGTACCGCAATGTCGCCGCGTCCGGCGCCCGGCCGCTGGCCGTCTCGGACTGCCTGAACTTCGGCTCGCCGGAGGACCCGGGCGTGATGTGGCAGTTCGCCGAGGCCACGCGCGGGCTCGCGGACGCCTGTCTGAAGCTGGGCACCCCGGTCACCGGCGGCAATGTGTCGCTCTACAACCAGACCGGGGAGACCGCGATCCACCCGACGCCGGTCGTGGCCGTGCTCGGTGTGATCGACGACGTCAACCGGCGCACGCCGATCGCCTTCGCGGAGGAGGGCCAGCTCCTCTGTCTGCTGGGCGACACGCGCGAGGAGTTCGGCGGCTCGGCCTGGTCCCAGGTCGTCCACGACCACCTCGGCGGGCTGCCGCCGGCCGTGGACCTGGACCGGGAGCGGCTGCTCGCGGAGATCCTGATCTCCGCCTCCCGCGACGGAATGATCGACGCGGCGCACGACCTCTCGGACGGCGGTCTGATCCAGGCCGTCACCGAGTCCTGTCTGCGCGGCGGCAAGGGCGCCCGGCTGATCGTGCCGGACGGCCTCGACGCGTTCACCTTCCTGTTCAGCGAGTCGGCCGGGCGCGCGGTGGTCTCGGTGCCGCGCAGCGAGGAGCTGAGGTTCAACGACATGTGCGGGGCGCGCGGGCTCCCCGTGACCCGGATCGGTGTCGTGGACGGCGAGGAGATCGAGGTGCAGGGCGAGTTCAGCCTCCCGCTGAGCGAGCTGCGCACCGCGCACGAGGGGACCATCCCCGCGCTGCTGGTCTGAGACCACGCGCGCAGAGCGCCAGAGCCCCCGCTCCCTCCGAGGAGCGGGGGCTCTGGTGTGTGACCCTTGCACGGAGTTACGTAATTACGTATCTTTGCCGTATGGAGCTGGAGGAGCGGGTCGCCGAGCTGGAGCGCCGGCTCGGCGCGCTGGAGGAGCGGGGGCGTGTGCCCCCCGCCGAGCCGGAGGCCGGTGGCGAGGGTGCGGGTGCGAGTGCGAGTGAGGGCAGGTTCTGGGCGCTGGACGGGCTCAAGGACCAGCTCGCCCGCCTCGGCGCCGAGGACGGCGGGGTCGTCTTCACCGGCTCCGTGCGACTGCCGACCGGGCAGCGGTACGCGTGGCAGTACGGCGCCCTCACCGGCGACCTGCTGGAGGGCGACTGGACCGAGGCGGCCGACTCCTTCGCCGCGCTCGGCAACCCGGTGCGGCTGCGGCTGCTCCGCGAGATCCTCGGCGGGCTGCGCACCGCCGCCGAGCTGACCGGCCTGGAAGGGCTCGGCACCAGCGGCCAGATCTACCACCATCTGCGCCAGCTGACCGCCACGGGCTGGCTGCGCACCACCGGCCGGGGACGCTACGAGGTGCCCGGCACCCGGGTCGTGCCGCTGCTGGTGGTCCTGACCGCCGCGGCCCGCCCCTGACCGCCGCGCTCCCGCTCCTGACCGCCGAGCCCCGCCCCCGGCGACCGCGCTCCGGGCCCGCCCATCGCACTCCCGCCCCCGACGACCACGCGCCGGCCCCGGCCGCCGCGCTCCCGCTCCGACCACCGCCCCGCGGCCGGCCCGGCCGCCGCGGCACCACCCACCCGACCCATGGGGGACCCATGCCCGCACGGACCCGAAAACAGCTGATGAACCTGACCCGGGGACTCTGGGTCGCCTTCCTCGTCCTGCTCCTCACCGACCTGCTCGCCGATCCGCCCTACGGAACCCTCTGGGTGCTCGCCCCCGGCGGAGCCGCGCTGGTCCTCGGGCTCGTCCTGGAGCGTCTCGCCGCCCGGGCCCACACCTCCGGCGAGCGGCCGCCCGCGACCGAGGTGCTGCCCCCGGTCACCGGCCGCTGGATCGCCCTCAACAGCCCCGCCGACAAGACCCCCAGCCATGGCGTGCACGGCTACGGCCAGGCGTACGCCATCGACATCGTCGCCGACCCCCGGAGCCCCGGGGCACCGGACGCGCCCACCCGGCCGCCCTTCGCATGGCTCTGGCCCGTGGTCCGCCGCAACCGCGACTTCCCCGCCTTCGGCGCCCCGCTGCTCGCCGTCGCCGACGCCACCGTCGTCCACGCCGAGGACCGCCAGCGCGACCATCTCAGCCGCAACTCCCCGCTGATGATCGCCTATCTGATGCTCATCGAGGGCGCCCTGCGCGATATCGCCGGCCCCCGCCGGGTCTTCGGCAACCACATCGTGCTCGACCTCGGCGACGGCGTCTGGGCGGCGTACGCCCATGTGCGGCGCGGCTCCCTCACCGTCCGCGCCGGGGACCGGGTGCGGGCCGGCCAGCCCCTGGCCCGCTGCGGCAACTCCGGCAACTCCACCGAGCCGCATGTCCACTTCCAGCTGATGGACGGCCCCGACCCGGACAGCGCACGCGGACTCCCCTTCCGCTGGAGCGGTATCGGAATTCCCGGGAACGGCGAGGTCTTCACCGTGACCGACCCCGTCGCCGCCACCGGCTCGGATTAAGCTCTCCGCCATGCCACCGGCCCGCAGACGCCCCCGCACCTACGACTCCGAGAAGATCCGCGCCGCCGTTCTCGCCCAGTTCGCGCGGGTACGGGAAGCGGTGGAGCCGCTCACCCCCGAACAGCTCGCCCGGCCGACCCGGCTGGGGGAGTGGACGGTGCGCGAACTGACCGCGCACCTCTCCATGGTCCTCGGGACCCTCGCCCACAACCTCACCCTGCCCGAGCCGCCGAAGGCGGAGCTGACGCTCGCCGAGTGGCCGTTCCGGACGGCCGGCGCGGCGGCGGCGGTCGACGAGGACACCAGGGAACTGGCCGCCGCCGAGGGCGACCCGGCCGCGCTGCTCGCCCGGACCGCCGCCCACATCGGCGCGGTGCTGCCGGCCGCCTCCGACGACCGGCTGGTGCCGACCCGGTTCGGGGCCATGCGGCTCGGGGATTTCCTGGTCACCCGCGCCCTGGAGATGACCGTCCACACCGACGACCTCAACGACGCGACCGGCCTGGAGATCCCGTACGAGCCCGGGGCCCTCGCCGCCTGTACCCGGATGCTCGCCGACACCCTTGCCCTCAAGGCCCCCGGCGGCTCGGTGGAGGTGCGGATTCCGCCGTACGCGGTGGTGCAGTGCGCCGAGGGGCCCCGGCACACCCGGGGCACCCCGCCGAATGTGGTCGAGACCGACCCGCTGACCTGGGTGCGGCTCGCCACCGGGCGCCTCGGATGGGCCGAGGCGCTCGACCGGGCCGAGGTGAGCGCGAGCGGCGACCGGGCCGATCTGGCGCCGCTGCTCCCGCTCCTGGGCTGACCGGCGCCCCGGGCCGGGCGGCCCTCCCGGGGCCACCCCGGACGGCGGCTGCCGGAGCCCGGTGACGGGTGCCGGAGAGCCGGGTTCCGGTGACGGGGAACCGGACTCCGGTCCGTCCCGTCCCAGGGGCATGCGAAAAGAGCTGAGCGTCCCCCTCACCGTCCTGGCCCTCCTCGCGATCGCCGCCTGCGGCTCCGAATCGACCACCGGAAAGGGCTCCGACTCCGGTGGCGACGGCGCCGGGGCGAGGACGGCGGACCTCCCCCTCGCCGGAGTGGACTGGTCCGTCGACACCCTGACCACGGGCGGCAGGAAGAGCACCGCGCCCGCCGGAGCGCACATCGAGATCACCGAGAAGGGCCGCGCCCAGGGCAGCCTCGGCTGCAACCCCTTCTCCGCCAAGGCGGAGATCAGCGGCGAGACCCTCACCCTCGGCGCCGGCGACTCGACCGAGATGGCCTGCGCGAAGGACATCCAGGACTTCGAGAACAAGCTGCGCTCGGCCCTCACCGGGAGCCTCGACGCCCGGCTGGAGGGCAAGGGCAAGAAGCTCACCCTGACCACCGGCTCCGGCGACACCATCACCCTCGTCGACGCGGGCACCGCCCCCCTCATCGGCACCAAGTGGACGGTGGATTCGCTGCTCTCCGGTGATGTGGCCGAGTCCCTCCCGGCGGGCACCGAGCGGAACGCCCATCTGACCTTCGGCAAGGACGGCACCGTCCGCGGCAACCTCGGCTGCAACTCCTTCAACAGCACCGCGAAGGTCTCCGGATCGAAGATCACCCTTGGCCGGATCTCGGCCACCCGCATGATGTGCGCGGGGACCGCGTCCATGGTGGAGGCCCATATGCTGAAGGTGCTCGACGGGGAGATCACGTACAACCTTCTGAACCGTGGACTGACCCTCACCGGACCTGCGGACAAACGCGTCTCCGCGGTCGCGGGCCGGTAGCCGCGGCACCGGCCGGCCGCTATTCCGCGCGGACATTTCCGGCCCTCGTCCGGTGACGGAACCGTCACCGAGAGCCCAAGGGCATACCCGAATTCGGACCAGTGGTCGATCTCGCCTACACTCGGTGCCGTGCCACGTGGTGACGGTCGACTCAATCACGATCTGCTCCCCGGTGAGAAAGGCCCCCAGGACGCTTGTGGCGTCTTCGGTGTCTGGGCTCCGGGCGAAGAGGTCGCAAAACTGACGTACTTCGGGCTCTACGCCCTCCAGCATCGAGGCCAGGAATCCGCCGGAATCGCGGTGAGCAACGGCTCCCAGATCCTTGTCTTCAAGGACATGGGGCTCGTCTCACAGGTTTTCGACGAGACCTCTCTCGGTTCCCTGCGCGGACACATTGCAGTGGGTCACGCGCGCTACTCGACTACCGGCGCATCCGTCTGGGAGAACGCACAGCCAACCTTCCGGGCCACTGCCCACGGCTCCATCGCCCTCGGGCACAACGGCAATCTGGTCAATACCGCCCAGCTGGCCGAGATGGTCGCCGATCTGCCCCGCCAGGACGGGCGGGCCACCCAGGTCGCGGCCACCAATGACACCGACCTGGTCACCGCGCTGCTCGCGGGCCAGGTGGACGACGACGGCAAGCCGCTGACCACAGAGGCCGCTGCCGCCCGGGTGCTCCCCGAGGTCCGGGGAGCGTTCTCGCTCGTCTTCATGGACGAGACCACCCTCTACGCCGCCCGGGACCCCCAGGGCATCCGCCCGCTGGTCCTCGGCCGGCTCGACCGGGGCTGGGTCGTCGCCAGCGAGTCCGCCGCCCTCGACATCTGCGGAGCGAGCTATGTCCGCGAGATCGAGCCGGGCGAGCTGATCGCCATCGACGAGAACGGCATCCGCACCTCCCGATTCGCGGAAGCGAAGCCCAAGGGATGTGTCTTCGAGTATGTCTATCTCGCCCGCCCCGACACCGACATCGCCGGCCGGAACGTCTATCTCTCGCGCGTGGAGATGGGCCGGAAATTGGCCAAAGAAGCTCCCGCCGACGCCGATCTGGTGATAGCCACTCCGGAGTCCGGCACCCCCGCCGCGATCGGCTACGCGGAGGCCAGCGGCATCCCCTACGGCTCCGGCCTGGTCAAGAACGCCTATGTCGGACGCACCTTCATCCAGCCCTCCCAGACCATCCGTCAGCTCGGCATCCGCCTCAAGCTGAACCCCCTCAAGGAAGTCATCCGGGGCAAGCGGCTGGTCGTCGTCGACGACTCGATCGTGCGCGGCAACACCCAGCGCGCCCTGGTCAAGATGCTCCGCGAAGCCGGCGCGGCCGAGGTCCACATCCGGATCTCCTCCCCTCCGGTGAAGTGGCCCTGCTTCTTCGGCATCGACTTCGCCACCCGTGCCGAGCTGATCGCCAACGGGATGACCATCGACGAGATCGGTGCCTCCATGGGGGCCGACTCCCTCTCCTACATCTCCATCGACGGCATGATCGAGGCGACCACCATCGCCAAGCCGGATCTCTGCCGCGCCTGCTTCGACGGCGAGTACCCGATGGACCTCCCCGACCCGGAGCTGCTCGGCAAGCAGCTGCTCGAAACCGAGCTGGCGGGCGGCACCGACGCCGCCGACGCACTCCGTCGTCCGTAGGTTCCCGCAGCACCGAAACGAAAGCTCTCCCCGTCATGACCGCTGAGTCCTTTGACCGAGCCCCGCACCAGGCCGCGGGTGCCAGCTACGCCGGCGCGGGCGTCGACATCGAAGCCGGCGACCGGGCCGTCGAGCTGATGAAGGAGTGGGTGCGCAAGACCCGCCGCCCCGAGGTCCTCGGTGGCATCGGCGGCTTCGCGGGCCTCTTCGACGCCTCCGCCCTCAAGCGCTACGAGCGCCCCCTCCTGGCCTCCGCCACCGATGGCGTGGGCACCAAGGTCGACCTCGCCCGCAGGCTGGGCGTGTACGACACCATCGGCCACGACCTGGTCGGCATGGTCGTGGACGACCTCGTCGTCTGCGGCGCCGAGCCGCTCTTCATGACCGACTACATCTGTGTCGGCAAGGTCCACCCGGAGCGGGTCGCCGCGATCGTCAAGGGCATCGCCGAGGGATGTGTCCTCGCGGGCTGCGCCCTGGTCGGCGGCGAGACCGCCGAGCACCCCGGACTCCTCGGCGAGGACGACTTCGATGTCGCCGGCGCCGGTACGGGAGTGGTCGAGGCCGACCGGCTGCTGGGCCCGGACCGTATCCGCGCGGGGGACGCGATCATCGCGATGGCCTCCTCCGGCCTTCACTCCAACGGGTACTCGCTGGTCCGCCATGTCCTCCTGGACCGCGCCAAAATGGCGCTGGAGGCCCGGGTGGAGGAGTTCGGCCGCACCCTGGGCGAGGAACTCCTGGAGCCCACCAAGATCTACTCGCTGGACTGTCTGGCGCTCACCCGCACCGCCGAGGTGCATGCCTTCAGCCATGTCACCGGCGGCGGTCTTGCCAACAACCTCGCCCGTGTGGTGCCGGACGGGCTGCACGCCGTGGTCGACCGTTCGACCTGGACCCCCGGGCCGGTCTTCGACCTCGTCGGCAGCGCGGGCCGGGTCGAGCGCCTCGAACTGGAGAAGACCCTCAACATGGGCGTGGGCATGATCGCCGTCGTGCCCGCCGATTCGGCGGATGTGGCGCTGACCCTGCTCGCGGACCGGGGCGTGGAGTCCTGGGTGGCCGGTGAGATCACCGAGCGCGGCGATCACACCACCGGCGCCGCCCTGATCGGCGACTACGCCTGAGCCGGGTCCGGTCCGGAGAGCCGCGGACCGGACCCGAACAGCACAGAACCCGGTCCGGAGAGATCCGGACCGGGTCGGTGGTCAGCTGATGACGTCAAGCGCCGCGGCGATGTGACGCGGGACCGGACTCGTCGTCCTCGTCCTCATCGTCGTTGTACATCTCCGCGTACCGCGCGTACGGGTCGTCTTCCTCGTCATCGTCCTCGAACGGCTCCGGATTCGGAGGCTGGCTCGAAGTCGAAGCGCCCAGCTCGTTGGCCAGACGCGACAGGTCAGTCCCGCCGCTGTTGTACTTCAGCTGGCGGGCGACCTTTGTCTGCTTGGCCTTGGCCCGGCCGCGCCCCATGGCTCGACCCCCTCGGTGACGGGGCTCGACGGCCCCAGAGTCTTGACACGCGTTCATGAGTCGGAACGGACTCCCCGCGGGGAGACCGGCCCGTAGGGCTTCAACGGTACCTGCTTCCGCAGCCATACGGTACGCCGCCCGCATGACGTGGCACTTCGCAGGACCCGCGAGGAGCCCCGTCCTCGCTGGTCAACTGCGATATTAACCTCTTCTTGGCACCAGACCCGCCGACCGGGGTGAGTCTTGTCTCCCGTCGCGGCGGGCCGATGCCCCGATCGGCGTCAGCCCCGCCGGGCCTCCGCCATCCGCCGCTCGGCGATCCGGTCGGCCGCCACGGCGGGCGGAACGCCGTCCTCATTCGCACGTGCGAATATTTCCAGCGTGGTGTCGAAGATCCGCGCGGCCTGTGCCTTGCACCGGTCGAAGTCGAATCCGTTCAGCTCGTCGGCGACCTGGATCACCCCGCCGGCGTTCACCACGTAGTCCGGCGCGTAGAGAACGCCTCGGTCGGCGAGGTCCTTCTCCACACCGGGGTGCGCGAGCTGGTTGTTGGCCGCTCCGCAGACCACCCGGGCGGTGAGCACGGGGACGGTGGTGTCGTCGAGGGCGCCGCCGAGCGCGCAGGGGGCGTAGATGTCGAGCCCCTCGGTCCGGATCAGGGTGGCGGTGTCCGGGACCGCGACGACCCGGGGGTGTTTGGCGAGAATTCGCTGTACGGACTCCTGGCGCACATCGGTGATCACGACCTCGGCCCCCTCCTCCAGGAGATGGTTCACCAGGTGATGACCGACCTTGCCGACCCCGGCGACCCCGACCCTGCGGCCCGTGAGCGAGGGCGAGCCCCAGAGGTGCCGCGCGGAGGCCCGCATGCCCTGGAAGACGCCGTACGCGGTGAGCACCGAGGAGTCGCCGGCGCCGCCGTTCTCGGGGGAGCGGCCGGTGGCCCAGCGGGTCTCCCGGGCGACCACGTCCATATCGGCCACATAGGTGCCGACGTCGCACGCGGTCACGTACCGTCCGCCGAGGGAGTCCACGAACCGCCCGTACGCGAGCAGCAGCTCCTTGCTCTTGAGCGTCTCGGGATCTCCGATGATCACCGCCTTGCCGCCGCCGTGCCCGAGCCCGGCCAGGGCATTCTTGTACGACATTCCCCGGGCGAGGTTCAGCGCGTCGGCGACGGCCCCGGCCTCGGAGGCGTACGGATGGAAGCGGGTGCCGCCGAGGGCGGGGCCCAGGGCGGTCGAGTGGATGGCGATGACGGCCTTCAGGCCGGAGGCGCGGTCCTGGCAGAGCACGACCTGCTCATGACCTCCCTGCTCCGAGTGGAACAGGGTGTGCAGGACGCCGTCGGTCACATCGGTCACGGTGGTGACTCCCAAGTACGAAGCGGCGGGTGAGGGGCCATCCTGTGGGTGGGGACGGCCCGATTGGGCACGAGGGTATGTGCTACGCGTGCGTAGATGAGCCCAGGGCCCGGGAACACCCCCTGGCGGAGTACGACCGAGGAAGGATTTGCGACATGCCGGTGGTCTCCTCGGTCCTTGTGCCCTATGCGGCCTATCTGAGGGTGTACGAGCCTCTCGCCGCTTTCGCCCGGCCCGAACGGGAGCACTGGGCGCGGTACGCGCGCTCCGGTTCCCTCCCCACGGCCCAGGACGAACTGCGCCGTTCGCTGGCCGATTTGCTGCCCACCCCGCCCGTTCCGGTGCCGGTGCACGAGAGCGCCGAGGCGTTTGTGGCGGAATGGGACGGAGTGGTGTGCGTCTGTCCGTGGCGGACCCGGCTGCGGGGCTGGCTGGCCCTCCAGGAACTCTCCGACCGGTTCCCGCCGCCGCTGCTGGACGCGGTGCTGCCGGCCGTCGTCCGCGGACAGGCCGCCGCCGACTGGGAAGAGTGGCGTGAACTCAACCCCGACGCCCGCCCCTGGATCAGGTCGGCGGTCTGGCAGGTGCCGGTGCGCTGGTTCGTGCTCTTCGACGACGACGAGCGCGAGTACGGCCCGGCCGGCCCCGGCGCCCCGGTGATGCGCTACCGCACCCCCATGGTCCAGGCCCGCCGCCGGATCGCCCGGACGCTGAAGACACTCCGTGAGTCCTCGGACTCCGGGCAGCTCAGCGAGGGGCTGGTGGATGTCGGCAGATGGCTGGAAGAGTTCCATCCGCGCTCCCTGGTGGAGCTGGACTACGGCGGCCTGGTGCACGCGCTGCCCGAGCCGCTGCTCGCCGACGATCACTCCGCGGCGGATGTGGCGGCCGGGATCGGTGCGCTGCGAGAGGGTGACAGCGACGCCGCCGGCGAGGCATATGCCCGGCTTGCGGCCCGCTGGCGGGCGGTGCGGGACCTCCAATTCGCAAACTGAGCGAATGTGTGGATGATTGAGGCCTTCCGTCCAGGGTCGTAGGTCCCGATCCGGGCCTTTGTCTCAAGCGTGACGGACTGCACTATCTGGGCCCTTGCGCCCATCGCATACCCTCGTGTCAAAATAGGACAAGGAGTCCGGGGAGGGTTCCTTCCGTCCAACTACGGGCGGAATGCTCGGCATTGCGCTCTATGGGGGGTCTGATGGCTCCTGATCGCTCTGTGACTGATCGTCACTGTGACGTGACTGTCCGCTATGGCATAGTCCATCGGCGTTCAGCCACTGATGAACACCTCAGAGGGCAATTCCGTCGGTTTGGCCGACGTGGCTGGACAGATGGTGTAGTTGTAGTGCCGAGGACAAGCCGTTCGTCCTATAACCGACTCGGCCCGCGTCCGCCATTTCGGGCAACGTGGGTCAAGGTGCAGAATTTAGAGGAATGAACCGAGAAGGTTCGGTTCTCCCGAGGAGGCCGCTCATGACCGCTCGCACCCCTGATGCCGAGCCGCTGCTGACCCCGGCTGAGGTTGCCACGATGTTCCGCGTGGACCCGAAGACGGTCACCCGCTGGGCGAAGGCAGGCAAGCTCACGTCGATTCGTACGCTCGGCGGGCATCGCCGGTACCGCGAGGCAGAGGTACGCGCACTGCTCGCGGGTATCCCGCAGCAGCGCAGCGAGGCCTGAGAGCCTTGCTGCACGGGCTTTTCCGGGACCCCCATCCCGGTCGCGCCCACCCATAGCTCCACATGCCGGATGTCTGCCCCAACAGACCTCTGACACTGATCGCGCTGGACTCCGCCGGGTCCAGCGCGATTTTTTTGTGTGTGCGCCGGCGGGTGCGGGGGAGGGGGCGCGCGGCCGGCGGGGAGGGGCTCAGTCGGTGGTGCAATTGCACATATTAAATTGGTTGGTTGTGGGCGGGCGTGAAGAACCCGGGTTCTGAAAACCTATACGGTGACACCCGTCACACCGCGCAAGCCTTGCCAATGTCGTGCGTGTCCCTTCGGGCCGGGCGCAAGCGGCCCGAAGTCACTCGCCGGCGGGACCTTTGTCCTCGGCTGCCCGGGCCGGCTCCGATTCCTTCTCGCAGGGCTCCATGGCGAGCCGCAGGAGGCGATGGCAGACGGCGCAGTGCCTGGTGAGGTGCCGGACGCCGGCGGCGGCCGCCAGATGGGCGCGCAGCAGTGCTCTGATCTCGTGCCGTCCCGCTGTGGCCGCGGCCATGCACGTCACCTCCGCCTGTGGTGTGTGCCGGCCCCTGATGGGCCTTAAGGAGTGCGTACCGGCGCGCGCGGGGACCGTCAAGGCACCGGGCGCCCGAGCCACTTGCGGCCCGGGGGTCGCCGGCGGGACGGCGCGCGGC
>NZ_JBEOYB010000027.1:0-50867 GCF_040296845.1 Streptomyces sp. NPDC001985 | reverse complement strand
GGCTCCGCCGCGTGGCACGGCCCCGGGGTGTGCGGCGAGGGCCGGTGCGGTGATCGGGTGCGGGCTCTCGGCCGCGGTCCTGACGGGATGTGCTGTGTCGATCTGCGGCTCCGCCGCGTGGCACGGCCCCGGGGTGTGCGGCGAGGGCCGGTGCGGTGATCGGGTGCGGGCTCTCGGCCGCGGTCCTGACGGGATGTGCTGTGCTGATCTGCGGCTCCGCCGCGTGGCACGGCCCCGGGGTGTGCGGCGAGGGCCGGTGCGGTGATCGGGTGGGGGCCCTCAACCGCGGTCCTGACGGGATGTGCTGTGTCGATCTGCGGCTCCGCCGCGTGGCACGGCCTCCGGGCGCACGACGAGGGCCCGCACCTTCATCAGGTGCGGGCCCTCAACTGCGGTCCTGACGGGATTTGAACCCGCGGCCTCCACCTTGACAGGGTGGCGAGCACTCCAAACTGCTCCACAGGACCAGGTTTCGCGGCCCGTATTTCCTCGCTGGGCTGCGAAACGAGACTCTACAGCAGCGGTGGCCCGGCGGTCGAACTCGCTCTGGGTGACGGGGCCGTCACGGCGCCAGCGCGTCGATCGCCTTCACGATCCGCTTGTCCGAGACCGGGTACGCCGTGCCGAGCGCGTGCGCGAAGTAGCTCACCCGCAGCTCCTCGATCATCCAGCGGACATCGAGCACATCCTGCGGCACGGGCCGCCCGCG
This sequence comes from Streptomyces sp. NPDC001985, assembly GCF_040296845.1. NCBI lineage: Bacteria > Bacillati > Actinomycetota > Actinomycetes > Kitasatosporales > Streptomycetaceae > Streptomyces > Streptomyces sp. NPDC001985. The sequence continues at coordinate 50,158 of NZ_JBEOYB010000027.1, read as the reverse complement.
CGGCATCTGCTCCAGCAGCCAGGCGTACTCGTCCTGCATCTCGTGGACCTTCTCCATGCGCGAGGTGTCGCGCTGGACCGAGGTCGGCATCTGCTGGAGCCTGCGGTCCGCCGCCACCAGATAGCGCATCAGGTCCGGCAGCCTGCGCAGCCCGGTCCGGGTGACGAAGCCGGCCGGCATCAGGGCCGTCAGCTGCTCCCGAACGTCCCGGACGTTGCTGAGCAGGGTCGGGCTCTTCGTCGCCTTCAGCCGGCGCTCACAGGCCTGCCAGGCCGCCAGGATCTGCTGGACCTGGCCCACCGTGCGGACCGTGGTGTCGACGAGGTCGGCGCGGACCGAGTCGTACAGCTTGCGGTACGACTCCTCGTCCCACGCGGGCCCGCCGCGGTCGGCGAGCAGCTTGTCCGCGGCGGCGGACGCGCAGTCCTCGAACAGGGCCTGGACGGAGCCGTGCGGATTGCCGGAGAGCGCCAGCTTCTGCTGGTTGGTGAGCTTGTCCGAGGCGAATTTGGCCGGGTTCACCGGGATGTTGAGCAGAATCAGCTTCCGGGTGCCCCGCCACATCGCCTGCTGCTGCTCGGCCTCGGTGTCGAAGAGGCGCACGGAGACGCTCTCGCCGCTGTCGACGAGCGCCGGGTACGCCTTGACCGGCTGCCCGGCCCGCCGGGTCTCGAAGACCCTGCTCAGCGTCCCGATGGTCCAGTCCGTGAGCCCGGTGCGCTCGATCGACTCGCCCGTCGGCCCCGCGGTCGCCGCGGCGGCCCGGGAGAGGGCCTGGCGGGCCTTGGGGCGCAGCTGGTGCTGGAGCGCCTCCAGGTCCTTCTCCTCGGCGAGCGCGCGCCGCCGCTCGTCGACGATCCGGAAAGTGATCTTCAGATGGTCGGGCACCTTCGACAGATCGAAGTCGTCCGGCGAGACCGGCACCCCCACCATCCGCTGGAGCTCGCGCGCCAGCGTCACCGGCAGCGGCTCCTGGAGCGGAACGGCCCGCTCCAGGAATGCGGACGCGAAGTTCGGCGCGGGCACGTAATGCCGGCGGATCGGCTTCGGCAGCGAGCGGATCAGCTCCACCACCATCTCGTCCCGCAGCCCCGGGATCTGCCAGTCGAATCCCTCGGCCGTGACCTGATTGAGCACCTGGAGCGGGATGTGGACGGTCACCCCGTCCGCGTCCGTACCTGGCTCGAATTGATAGGTCACCCGGAACTTCAGCGGCCCCTGCCGCCACGAGTCCGGGTAGTCGTCCTTGGTGACGGCACCCGCTTTCTCGTTGATGAGCATTTCGCGCTCGAAGTCGAGAAGCTCGGGCTCCTCCCGCTGTCTCTGCTTCCACCAGGAGTCGAAATGGGCACCCGATACGACGTCCTCGGGCACCCGCTGGTCGTAGAAGTCGAAGAGGGTCTCGTCGTCCACCAGGATGTCGCGGCGCCTGGCCCGGTTCTCCAGCTCCTCCACCTCGGTGAGGAGCCGGCGGTTCGCGGCGAAGAATTTGTGGTGGGTGCGCCAGTCACCCTCGACCAGTGCGTTGCGGATGAAAAGATCCCGGGAGGTCTCGGCGTCGATCCGCCCGTAGTTCACCTTGCGCTGGGCGACGATCGGCACCCCGTACAGCGTGACCTTCTCGTAGGCCATCACCGCCGCCTGGTCCTTCTCCCAGTGCGGCTCGCTGTAGGTGCGCTTCAGCAGGTGCTGGGCGAGGGGTTCGACCCACTCCGGCTCGATCTTCGCGTTGACCCGGGCCCACAGCCGTGAGGTCTCCACCAGTTCGGCGGACATCACCAGCCGGGGCGGCTTCCGGAAGAGCGCCGAACCGGGGAAGACCGCGAATTTCGCGCCGCGCGCGCCCAGGTATTCGTTCTTGGCGTCGGCGTCCTTCAGACCGATGTGGGAGAGGAGTCCGGACAGCAGCGAGATGTGGACACTGGTCTCCGGGCCGTCCTCCTCGTTGATGTGGATGCCCATGGTCTTGGCGACCTGGCGGATCTGCGCGTAGATGTCCTGCCATTCGCGGATGCGCAGGAAGTTCAGATACTCCTGTTTGCACATCCGGCGGAAGCTGGAGGAGCCGCGCTCCTTCTGCTGTTCGCGGATGTAGCGCCAGAGATTGAGGAAGGAGAGGAAGTCGGAGGTCTCGTCCTTGAACCGGGCGTGCTGCTGATCGGCCTGGGTCTGCTTCTCGGCGGGCCGTTCGCGCGGGTCCTGGATGGAGAGCGCGGCGGCGATCACCATGACCTCGCGGACACAGCCGTTCCGGTCGGCCTCGATGACCATCCGGGCCAGCCGGGGGTCGACCGGCAGCTGGGAGAGCTTCCGGCCGAGCGGGGTCAGCTTCTTCCGGGGATCTCGCTCCGCCGGATCGAAGGCCCCCAGCTCCTGGAGCAACTGCACGCCGTCGCGGATGTTGCGGTGGTCGGGCGGGTCGATGAAGGGGAACTTCTCGATGTCGCCCAGCCCGGCGGCCGTCATCTGGAGGATGACCGAGGCGAGATTGGTCCGCAGGATCTCGGCGTCGGTGAACTCGGGGCGGGCGTCGAAGTCGTCCTCGGAGTACAGCCGGATGCAGATGCCGTCGGAGGTGCGGCCGCAGCGGCCCTTGCGCTGATTGGCGCTGGCCTGGCTGATCCGCTCGATCGGCAGCCGCTGGACCTTGGTGCGATGGCTGTAGCGGGAGATCCGCGCGGTGCCGGGGTCGATGACGTACTTGATGCCCGGGACGGTCAGCGAGGTCTCGGCCACATTGGTGGCCAGCACGATCCGGCGGCCGGAGTGCGCCTGGAAGACCCGGTGCTGCTCGGCGTGGGAGAGCCGCGCGTACAGCGGCAGCACCTCGGTGCCATGGCCCTGGCCATGGGCCCCGGCACGGGACTGGAGCTTCTTGTTCAGCGCGTCCGCCGTGTCGCGGATCTCGCGCTCGCCGGAGAGGAAGACCAGGATGTCGCCCCGGCTCTCGCGCCGCAGCTCGTCCACCGCGTCGCAGATCGCGGTGATCTGGTCGCGGTCGCTCTCCTCGCTCTCCTCCTCCAGGAGGGGGCGGTAGCGCACCTCGACCGGATAGGTGCGACCGCTGACCTCGACGATCGGGGCGTCGCCGAAGTGGCGGGAGAAGCGCTCGGGATCGATCGTCGCCGAGGTGATGACGACCTTGAGGTCGGGGCGCTTGGGCAGCAGCTGGGCGAGATAGCCCAGCAGGAAGTCGATGTTGAGCGAGCGCTCATGGGCCTCGTCGATGATGATCGTGTCGTAGGCGCGCAGCTCGCGGTCCGTCTGGATCTCGGCGAGCAGGATGCCGTCCGTCATCAGCTTCACGAACGTGTCGCCGCCCACCTGGTCGGTGAAGCGGACCTTCCAGCCGACGGCCTCGCCGAGCGGGGTGTCCAGCTCATGGGCGACGCGCTCGGCGACCGTGCGGGCCGCGATGCGCCTCGGCTGCGTATGGCCGATCATGCCGCGCACGCCCCGGCCCAGCTCCATGCAGATCTTCGGGATCTGGGTCGTCTTCCCCGACCCGGTCTCGCCCGCGACGATCACGACCTGGTGGTCGCGTATCGCGGAGAGGATCTCGTCCCGTTTCTGGCTGACGGGCAGCTCTTCGGGATAGCTGATCGCGGGGACCCGTTCGGCGCGTCGGGCCACCCGGGCGGCGGATTTCTCCGCCTCGGCCGCGATCTCGTCCAGCACGGCCTGCCGCGCCTCGGGCTTACGGATGCGGCGGGCGCCTTCGAGACGGCGGCCCAGCCGGTGGGCGTCGCGCAGCGACACTCCGGCCAGCAGCGTCTGAAGGTCGGCAAAGGAAGTAGACATACGGCTCCCAGGATCGCACCCCCGTCAAAGCACTGGCGAACGCATTTCCTCCGCAAGCTGGTGCAGTATGGAACAGATCATTCAGCCGCCCTCGGTTCCGCCGTCCGTTCCGGGGCGGCCGAGCCCGGCCCGGGAAGGAGACAGCGCGTCCATGCGGTACCGCGGTGACTCCCCGAGCCGGCTCCCGGTCTCGGTGGCCGTGCTGCTCGCGCTGGTCTGCGCGCTGCTGGTGGCGCTCTGCCCGCCCTCGTACGCGGACGGCCGGGACCCGGCGGGCGCGGACCCGGTCGCGGTGGCGCAGAGCCAGACACCGGGGTGCGGCAAGGGCGCGCCCGAGGACGACCGGGGCGCCCATCCCTCGCCCCCGCCGCGCGGCGGGCCCTCGTACGAGCCGGCGCCCGTCCCGTACGACACCCATGGCACGCCCGGCCCGGTGGGGACGGCGGCGCCCGGGGTGGCTCCGCACCGCGGCCCGCCGCCGCTCGATCCGCCCACTCCGGTGGGTCTGTCGATCCTGCGCGTCTAGGCCCGGCCCCGGCCTCTGCCGCCGCATGCCCGCCCTGCCGCCCCGCCGCGCCTCCGCCCCGGGCCGCTGTCCGGCGTCCGTTTCCGTCCCCGTCCCGTTCCGCCCCGCGCTGTTCCGGCGGGCGGGTGACAGCCGCGCGGCCGGGCCCGGCCGCCCTTCGCGCGGTCGCGCCGGCGCCGGGCCCCGCTCCCCTCACAGGCCCTCACAGGCCCTCACAGTCTTCCCGGACCTTCCCGGACCTGCCCAGACCTGCTCAGACCTCCCTCAGGAGTCCCGAACTCTCATGTCCGCCACCCCGCGCAAGCCCTCTCCGAAGCCCTCTCCGAAGTCCGCTTCGAAGTCCGCCTCGAAGCCCTATGTCACCCCCGCCCAGGCCCGCCGGACCGCCCTCAAGCCGGTGGTCATCTCCGTCGCCGTCCTCGCCGGTGCCCTCCTCCTCGGCCTCGCCTCCTACAGCGCCACCCGGCCCGACGACGGCCCGTCCGCCCACTCCTCGGCCGTCGCCGAGGTCTCCGCCGACCCGCAGGACGACGCCTACGCCGAACTGGCGAAGCTCGCCCGCCGCGACGACGGCGACCCGCTCGCCGTGGGCCGCGCGGACGCCCCCGTCGTCATGGTCGAGTACGCCGACTTCAAGTGCGGCTTCTGCGGGAAGTTCGCCCGGGACACCGAGCCCGAGCTGATCGAGAAGTATGTCGACAGCGGTGTGCTGCGCATCGAGTGGCGGAACTTCCCGATCTTCGGCGAGGAGTCGGAGAACGCCGCCCGGGGCGCCTGGGCCGCCGGGCAGCAGGGCAGGTTCTGGCAGTTCCACTCCGCCGCGTACGCCGCCGGGGCGAAGGAGAAGGGCTTCGGCAAGGACCGGGTGAAGGAACTGGCCGAGCGGGCCGGTGTCCCCGACGCGGACCGCTTCGCCCGTGACCTGGACAGCGACGAGGCGAAGGCGTCCGTCAAGAGGGACCAGGACGAGGCGTACGGACTGGGGGCGACCTCCACGCCGTCCTTCCTCGTCAACGGCCGCCCGATCGCCGGCGCCCAGCCCATGGAGGCCTTCACCCAGGCCATCGAGACCGCCCGGAAGACGGCTCCCCGGGCTTCCCAAGAGGCGGGCCGATGACGGACATCGGCTATCTGGCCGCGTTCCTCGGCGGGCTGCTCGCCCTGGTCAGCCCGTGCAGCGCCCTGCTGCTGCCCGCCTTCTTCGCGTACTCGCTCGACTCGGCCGGCCGGCTGCTGCTCCGTACCGGGATCTTCTACGCGGGTCTGGCGACCACCCTGGTCCCGCTCGGGGTCGCCGGCTCCTACGCCGGGCGGTTCTTCCACGGCAACCGTGATCTGCTGGTCGCGGTCGGCGGCTGGACGATCATCGCGCTCGGGGTGGCGCAGCTCCTCGGCCTGGGCTTCGCCTCCCGCCGGATGGCGGAGCTGTCCGGCCGCATCCGCCCGACCACGGCCGCCCCCGTCTACGCCCTCGGTCTGGTCTACGGGCTCGCGGGCTTCTGCGCGGGCCCGATCCTCGGCAGCGTCCTGACGGTGTCGGCGGTCAGCGGCAGCCCGGTCTACGGCGGGCTGCTCCTGGCGGTGTACGCCCTGGGCATGGCCGTGCCGCTCTTCGCGCTCGCCCTGCTCTGGGACCGCTTCGACCTGGGCCGCCGCCGCTGGCTGCGGGGCCGGCCGCTCACCCTGGGGCGGCTGCGGCTGCACACCACCTCGCTCCTCTCGGGCGTGTTCTTCATCGTCCTCGGCACGGTCTTCCTCGTCTTCGACGGCACGACGGCCCTGCCCGGCCTGCTCTCGGTGGACGACTCCTTCGCGGCCGAGCAGTGGGCGGGCTCGGTGGGCGAGGCGGTCCCGGACTGGGCGCTGCTGGTCGGTGTGGTGGCCGTGGTGGCGCTGGTACCGGCGGTGCGGGGCCTGCGGCACCGGGGCGCACGCACCGAGGTGGCGCCGCACCGGACGCCGGAGGAGGACGTCTGACCCTCCCGGTCAGGACCCGTCCTCCAGGAGCCGGGCGATCTCCCCGGGCGACCAGTGGCCGGCGGCTCCCGGGGCCCGCGACAGATACCGGGCGACGGCCGGGGCCCGCCAGGCCCCGGCCGAGAGCAGCCCGGAGGCGAGCCACCGCAGATAGCCACCGGCCGGAGCCACCCACTCCACGTCGTCCCGGCCCCAGGGCGCGGTGAAGGTCAGCACGGGCAGGCCGGCCAGGAAGCCGGGGCAGACCAGCGTCTCGTACCGCCCGGGCCCGAGGGAGTCCCGGCCGCCGGTGACCGCCGGCCCGAGGTCCAGATCCGTCCCCGGGGCGCGGTACATCTCCTGGGCGGCGATGTCGGAGAACTGCCCGGCGGTGACGAGATGGGCCCGCGCCCAGACCCGGCCGCCGCCCCCGGGGTCGTAGAACGCCCGGCCACCGGTCCAGACGGGTGACTCGGTCGCGAAGTACAGCGCCCCGGGCAGCTCGACCGGTACGGACCGCACCGGATCGGCGCGGTCCCGGCACCCGGGGTGGGTCCTGGCCGACCCCGGCGGCCTGCCGCCGGCGAGGTAGTACCGCAGCCGTTCCGTATCCGTGTTGGACCCGTAGGACGCGTACCAGACCCGGCCGCCGGGGCGGGGGGCCTGGCCGGGCGGTGGGGAGGGGGTGAGCTGATGGACGGTTCGCACGGGGTCACCCCGAGGTGGTGTGGGCCGGCGCTCTCGGGTCCGGTCCGTTTGTCGGCCCGGTCCGGTTCCGATGTGGTCCGGTCCGGGTGTCGGTCCGGTCCGGTTCCGACGGTCCCAGCCGTGGCCCGGAACGACAACAGCTCCACCGATTCCTCGGTGGAGCTGTCTGCCCGAAAGGGCTGCGGTGGCTGGGGCCGGGGTCGAACCGGCGACCTTCCGCTTTTCAGGCGGACGCTCGTACCAACTGAGCTACCCAGCCACGCGGCTCTGACGAGCCGCAGCGGTCCTGACGGGATTTGAACCCGCGGCCTCCACCTTGACAGGGTGGCGAGCACTCCAAACTGCTCCACAGGACCAAGCTATGTGCGAGCACAAGTCTCGCACATGTGTTGCGTGCCCCCAACGGGATTCGAACCCGTGCTACCGCCTTGAAAGGGCGGCGTCCTGGGCCACTAGACGATGAGGGCTAAGGGCCCGCCTGGGCGCTTCGCAGCGCGTCGGGGACGTGAGAAGCATATGGGATGGCGGGAGGTATCGCCAAAACGCTTTACGGACGGCCCGGGGAGGCCCCCGCCGAGCGCTGCGCCGACGGCCCGGGCCCCGGCCCACCGGGTCCGTGCTCCCGCCCCCCGGGTCCGTGCTCGCGCCCGTCGGTGGTGGCCTCCGCCGGGAGATGGCGGGCCACCTCGGCCGTCGTCAGCCCGAGGCCCCCCAGGGTGATCTCGTCCCACGCCTGGAGCCGCCGGGTCTCCCGGTCCAGATAGAGCACCGAGGCCCGCACCTTCTCCGGCTTGTCGTTCTGGAGCGCCCGCAGACCGCCGCCGCCCGTCGAGCCCTCGACCTTCAGCCGGGTGCCGTGCTCCATGACCTCGTCGACCCGCCGGTGGAGATGGCCGGCCAGCACCAGCGGAACCGTCCCGTCGGTCTCCCGGGCGGCGACCGGGTTGTGGACCACCGCGATGTCGGCCGGGGTCCCGGCCCGGGTCTCGTCGCGCAGGGCGGAGGCGAACCGGATGCCCATCATCCGCTCGGCCGGGTCGCCCTCGGCCCGCACCGAGCGGTCGGGGGTGTACTGCGGATCTCCGTGACCCGCGATCCGCAGCCCGGCGACGGTGACCGCCTCGCCGCCGTCCAGCACATGAGAGTTCCTCAGCCGCTTCAGATACGCCTGGGTGGCCCGGGAGTCGTGATTGCCGCGCACCCACACATAGGGCGCGCCCAGGTCGGCGACCGGGTCGAGGAAGCGGTTCTCGGCGGGGTAGCCGTGGTCCATGGTGTCGCCGGAGTCGATGATCACGTCGATGCCGTACTGCTCCACCAGCGAGCCGATGACATGCCAGGACGCCGGGTTGAGATGGATGTCCGAGACATGGAGCACCCGCATGGTGAGCGGGTTGGGCTGGAACGTCGGCAGGCTGGAGGTGGCGTCGTACAGCTTGGTCACATTGGTGACCAGCCGCGCCAACTCCTTCTGGTAGACGTCGAAATCGGTCACGATCGACCGCGCGTCGCCGACGAGCGAGGGCGCCCCGGCGAGCAGCCCGGAGAACCGGGGCTCCAGTACGGACTTCGGGTTCCAGGTGACCAGGGCGCTCGCCCCGGAGGCGGCGAGCAGCGCCAGGGCGAGCCCTCCGGCGGCCAGTGCCCTGCGCGGGCGGCGGTAGACGGCGAGGCCGAGCGTAGTGGCCCCGAGCACCACGGCGGCACAGGAGCGCACGGCCAGTTCGGCGGTGCCGCCGGCGACATCGCGGGCGACCTCGTCGCCCAGTCCGGCGAGCCGTTCGGGGTGTTCGACCAGGGCCCGGGAGCGCACCGGGTCCAGTTGGTCGATGTCCACGTCGAGACGGACGGGAGCGGTGTGGGAGTCGAGTTCGAGCGCGCCCAGCGGAGAGACATTGATCTTCGTCCCGCCGGAGAGGTCCGGGCGCAGGGTCATATGGGTGTCCATGGGCCCGATGGATGTGTGCACGCTGCCCACGACCAGCAGCCCGAGCCAGGCCCCGGCCACCACGACGGCGACCAGACCGAGCGCCCGCGCCCAGGGGCGCGGGGCGTGCGCGGGGGTGCCGGGGAGGTGGTGGGGGTGCCGGGAGCGGTGGTGCCGCGGAAGCCGGGCCAGTGGGGCCCGCGGTGCCCGCTCCGGGGGCGGTGCCGGGTCCGGGGCCTCACGTGCGCGTCCCATGGGGCCCGTATGCCCATCGCGCTCGCGCGCCATGCGGCTCCGGGGCGCCGGCCGCGCGGCCCCCGCCCCGGAGCCGTACCGCCCCCGTACCCTTCCGTACCGCTTCCGCGCGGCCGGGCACGCGGTTGTCGTGCGGCGGGAAACCACCCGCCCGCCCGGGGCGACCGGAACGCGCCGCGTACGTGACAATGGCCGGGTGCTGGAGATGACGCGCGAGGAGTTCGAGGAACTGGTCGCCGAGTCGCTGGACCGGATTCCGCCGGAGCTGACACGGCTGATGGACAATGTCGCCGTCTTCGTCGAGGACGAGCCGCCGGCCGACGACCCCGAGCTGCTCGGTCTGTACGAGGGCACCCCGCTCACCGACCGGGGCGAGTGGTACGCGGGGGTGCTGCCGGACCGGATCACGATCTACCGGGGGCCGACGCTGCGGATGTGCGAGACCCGCGAGAAGGTGGTCGAGGAGACGGAGATCACCGTGGTCCACGAGATCGCCCACCACTTCGGGATCGACGACGAGCGCCTGCACGCGCTCGGGTACGGGTGAGCCGGGAGGGCTCCGAGGCCCCCGTCGACCCGGATGTGGATCTCCGGGTCCCCGCCCAGCGGACGGAGGCCCTGGCGGGCCGCCTCCCGCCGGTGCTCGCGGCGATCGCGCTGGGCGGCGCGGCCGGGGCCCTCGCGCGGTACGCGATCTCCCGGGCCTGGCCCGCCGATGGCGGCTTCCCCTTCGCCACTCTCGGGATCAACACCCTCGGTTCCGCGCTGATCGGCGTCCTGATGGTGCTGGTGGCCGAGGGCGGCCGGAGCGCGCACCCGCTGGCGCGGCCGTTCGCCGGAGTGGGGCTGCTCGGCGGGTTCACCACCTTCTCGGCGTACGCCCTGGACTTCCGCGATCTGGTGGAGCGCGGCGAACTGTGGCTCGCGCCGCTGTACGCGGGCGGGACGGTCGTGCTCTGCGCGGTCGCCGTCTGGGCCGCGGCCTCCTCGACCCGGGCGGTCACCGCCCGCGCCAGGGCCGCTGGGGACCCCCGGTGACCTGGTTCCTGGTGGCGCTGGGCGCGGCCGTCGGCGCTCCCCTGCGCTATCTGACCGACCGGGCCGTGCAGCGCCGCCATGGCTCGCTGTTCCCCTGGGGGACACTCTGCGTCAACGCGGCCGGGAGCCTGCTGCTGGGCGTGCTCGCCGGGGCCGCGGTCTCCTCGTCCGCGTACGCCCTGCTCGGTACGGGACTCTCCGGCGCGCTCACCACGTACTCGGCCTTCTCCTACGAGACGCTCCGGCTGGCCGAGACCGGTCACCGGGGGCTCGCCGCGGCGAATGTCGCGGTGTCGGTGCTGGTGGGGGTCGGGGCGCTCTGGCTGGGGGTCGTGCTCGCCCGGGGATAGCGCCGGTCCGGGTCGTGTACTTGTCAGGCAACGGGGCGTGTCCCTCGCGGGGCGCCGGGAGTTGGGCAGGGCAGCCGTCCCTGTCCCCTGCGCCGACCTCCCGGAGGTGCCCTCGTGCGCCATGTGTCCGCCCCTGGCCGTATCGCTGTCGCATTCGCCGCCTCGCTGGCGTTCGCGGCCTCGGCCGGCTGTATGAGCGTGAGCGACGACAAGAGCGGCGAGCCCGCACCCACCGCGTCCGGAGGCCGGCGCGGCACGGTGGCCGATCCGGACGGCGGGCACACCGGCCCCAGCGGCGGGCACGCGGGCGGCCGGCACGCCACGGGCGCGGAGGCCGGCCGGTCCGGCGAGCGGAAGAGCGGCGGGACCGGCTCCGGGCCGGGCTCCGGCTCCGGTTCCCCGGCGAGCGGTGCCGGCCGGCCGGCAGCGGACGCGGCGACCCCGGAACCGACCTCCGGGACGAAGCGCCCCAAGCCGCCCGCGGCCACGCCCGAGCCGACCAGGGACGCGCCCTCGCCCTCCGCCCAGCCGTCCTCCCCACCGGCGGAGGAGCCGAGTCCGGAGCCGCCGCAGGAGAGCCCCCCGCCGCAGTCGGACACCCCGACCGAGCCGCCGTCGGCCTCCTCCGCGCCGGAGGTCCACGCGGGGGCGCTGCGGACGGCCGAGGCGGATGGCGGGGGGATGCGGGGGGAGCCGCTGGCGTCCCCGCAGCTGGGTCCGGTGTAGGGGGTGTGCCGGGGGTCACTCGGACGGGGTTTGCCTTGGGTGGGGGAGAGTGCGTATGGTGGTAGATCGTTTGATCCCATTGCCCGGCGCCGAAAAAGAAGCGCGCCGTGTGGCGCGTACTCTCCCTAGCCGTGGCTGACCGCATAGAGGCGGTCGAATTGCGAAATCACGGAGTTTGGGCGCGTGCCGAGACTCCGGAAGGTTTCGCATTTCGCATGTCCACTTTCAGTACTGATCACGCCGTCATGCCCGAGAACGACGAGGCCGTCGAGGCGGTCGTCGAGGCTCCCGAGGCTGTGGCCGAGCCCGTCCCCGCCGAGGCCGTCGCGGTCTCCGAGGCCCCCGAGGCCCCCGAAGCCGCTGAGACCACCGCTGACGACTCCGCCGCGGCCGACGACTCGGCCAACGGCTCCGCCGATGTCGACGCCGACGCCGACGCCGTTGTCGAGTCCGACGAGGATGCCGAGCCGACGGTCACCTTCGCCACTCTCGGTCTGCCCGACGGTGTGGTGCGCAAGCTCGCGCAGAACGGCGTGACCGCCCCCTTCCCGATCCAGGCCGCGACCATCCCGGACGCCCTGGCCGGCAAGGACATCCTCGGCCGCGGCCGCACCGGCTCCGGCAAGACCCTCTCCTTCGGCCTCCCGCTGCTGGCGACGCTCTCCGGCGGCCACACCGAGAAGAAGAAGCCGCGCGGTGTCATCCTCACCCCGACCCGTGAGCTGGCCATGCAGGTCGCGGACGCGCTCCAGCCGTACGGCGACGTCCTCGGCCTGAAGATGAAGGTCGTCTGCGGCGGTACGTCCATGGGCAACCAGATCTACGCGCTGGAGCGCGGTGTCGACATCCTCGTCGCCACCCCGGGCCGGCTGCGCGACATCATCAACCGCGGCGCCTGCTCCCTGGAGCAGGTCCAGGTCACGATCCTGGACGAGGCCGACCAGATGTCCGACCTGGGCTTCCTGCCCGAGGTCACCGAGCTGCTCGACCAGGTTCCGTCCGGCGGCCAGCGCATGCTGTTCTCCGCCACGATGGAGAACGAGATCAGCACGCTGGTCAAGCGCTACCTCTCGAACCCGGTCACGCACGAGGTCGACAGCGCCCAGGGCAATGTCACGACCATGACCCACCACGTCCTCGTCGTGAAGCCGAAGGACAAGGCGCCGGTCACGGCCGCGATCGCCGCCCGCAAGGGCCGCACGATCATCTTCGTCCGCACCCAGCTGGGCGCGGACCGCATCGCCGAGCAGCTCCGCGAGGCGGGCGTGAAGGCCGACGCGCTGCACGGCGGCATGACCCAGGGCGCGCGCACCCGGACGCTGGCCGACTTCAAGGACGGTTACGTCAACGCGCTCGTCGCCACCGACGTCGCCGCCCGCGGCATCCACGTCGACGGCATCGACCTGGTGCTCAATGTGGACCCGGCCGGGGACCACAAGGACTACCTGCACCGTTCGGGGCGTACCGCCCGCGCCGGCAAGTCCGGTGTGGTCGTCTCCCTGTCGCTGCCGCACCAGCGCCGCCAGATCTTCCGTCTGATGGAGGACGCGGGCGTCGACGCCTCGCGCCACATCGTCGGCGGAGCGGGCGCCTTCGACCCGGAGGTCGCCGAGATCACCGGTGCGCGGTCGCTCACCGAGGTCCAGGCCGACTCCGCGAACAACGCCGCCAAGCAGGCCGAGCGCGAGGTCGCCGACCTGACCAAGCAGCTGGAGCGGGTGCAGCGCCGCGCGACGGAGCTGCGCGAGGAGGCCGTACGCCTGGTGGCGCGCGCCGCCCGTGAGCGCGGCGAGGACCCGGAGGCGGCGGTCGCCGAGGCGGCCGAGGCCGCTGAGGCCGAGCTGGAGGCGACGGTGGCCGCTGCCGCCGCCGTGCCCGAGCAGGCGACCGAGCGCCGTGACGACCGGGGGAACTTCGACCGCCGCGGCGGTGGCCGTTCGTTCGACCGCCGCGACGAGCGTCCGTCCTCCGGCGGCTTCCGCCGGGACGACCGCCCCTCGGGTGGTTTCCGCCGTGACGACCGTCGCGACGACCGCCGTGACGACCGGGGCGGCCGTTCCTTCGACCGCCGTGACGACCGTCCGTCGGGTGGTTTCCGTCGTGACGACCGTCGTGACGAGCGCCCCGCGTCCGGTGGTTTCCGCCGGGACGACCGTCCGTCGGGTGGTTTCCGCCGTGACGACCGTCGTGACGAGCGCCCCGCGTCCGGTGGTTTCCGCCGGGACGACCGTCCGTCGGGTGGTTTCCGCCGCGACGACCGCCGTGACGAGCGTCCGTCCTCCGGCGGCTTCCGCCGCGACGACCGCCCCTCCGGCGGCCACCGCGGCAGTGACCGCCCGTTCAACCGCGACCGCCGCGACGACCGCCCCTCCAGCGGTTACCGCGCCGGCTCCGCCGACCGCCCGTACGCCCGCCGTGACGACCACCGCGGCGGCAGCACCGGCACGAACACCGGCTCCTTCGGCCGCCGTGACGACAAGCCCCGCTGGAAGCGCAACGGCTGATTGACCCCTGCGGGGCCCGTATCCCGACCGGGATACGGGCCCCGCGCCTTTTCCCTCCCGCCACCATCACCGGCAACACGCCTCCCCCGGAGGCCCGTTGCTGTGGTCGCTTCGTCCCGCTGTGCGCCGACCTGACAGCACCGGCACCCCACTTCGCCGCTCCGTGATCGGGTACCCGATCGGCGCAGGGGGCGGAGGAAGCTATGGTCGGGGATGAATCGGCGAGGGCCGTTAGCTCAATTGGCAGAGCAGCGGACTTTTAATCCGTTGGTTGTGGGTTCGAGTCCCACACGGCCTACCGAGAGCGGGGCCGGGTGCAAGCCCGTGACCTGCGAAGAAGTGCCCCATCCGGCTTTGGCCGGGTGGGGCACTTCGGCGTTGGAGGGCTCGTGCGTGAGCGGACGGGCTCGTACGCGCGTCCCGGCGGGGACGGGGGACAGCTCCGTATGGCCTGCGAGCGGTCAGATCTCCCACCGCCTTGGTTTCCCGAAGCCCCGCTATGGCCTGCCACGGTGGCCGTCCCGCTCCTGCGCCGGCCCGCAGAGGGCTTTGCCGGGAGGTCACGGGACAGCCAGGGCCTTCGGCGGTTCACGCGCTCCCGTGTCCGGTCAGAGCGGGTGCGCCTACCCCTGCGCCGGCCCGCCCGCCGGATCAGCGAGCACCTGCGGGCCGACTGCCCGACCGCAGCAGCGCACCCGCAGGCAGACCATGCGCGTCAGCGGCTCCCGCCCCGGACCGACGGTGCCAGGACGCGGTGAACCCGCCCGTCCAGCCGTCCGCCGGGCGGGCTCCGTGCTCGCCGGCCAGTGCGGTGACGCGGGTCGCCATGGCGGTGTCGAGGGCGGTGATCGCGTCCCCGGCGTCGTGGGTGCTGAGGGCGAAGCCGATCGTCCCGTGGAGGATGGTGATCTCGGCGTGGTGATGGGCCTCGTCCTCGGCGGCGGCGACGGCGGTGTAGAGAGCGGGGACGGCGGCGCGGTCGGCTTCGAAGGTCGCGGTGAGTTTCCCGTCCCGGACGCTCCAGCCGGGGAGATCGGCGAGGCTCCGGGAGAGTTCGGTGTCCGACAGGGGGACGGCAGCCATGGGGCCGCTCCTTTGCTCAAGGGTTTCCATCGGCGAGTGGCTTGAGGGCCTGGACGAGGCGCCCGCCGATGGGATCGTTCCGCCAGCGGCTCATGCTCTCGCGGAGGGTGTCCAGTTCCTTGCGGTGGCGGGCGGAGCGTGTCTGGGCGGCGATCCCGGCCGATTCGGCGGCCAGGGTGACGGCGTGCTCGGGCTCTCCGGTGGCGGCGTACGCGGCGGCCTGGCGGGCGAGATAGACGCCGGTGTCGCGGCGGGCGGCCGGGGGCATGTCGGCGTTGATCCGGTCCCAGATGCACAGGGCCTCCTCGTGCAGCCCCATCCGTCCGTAGCAGGTGGCGCGCTGGACCTCGAAGAAGTACGCGTTGTGGTGGACCCCGCCCCAGGGCACAGCCGGATCTGCTGCGTCGACTACCGCCGACGCCTCGTCCAGGAGCCGGTCCACGGCGGTCCGTTCGCCGAGCAGCGAGTGGCCGTGCGCCTGCTGGTGCATGAGATTGACCCGGATGCGGGGGGAGAGCCGGTGTCGCTCGCTCAGCCCTTGTCCGCAGAGATCTACGGCGGCCCGGCCGTCGCCCAGGTCGGACCGGAGGCGGGCCATGTTGGAGAGGATGTACGCGGTCAGATCGGCGTTCCCTAGCATTTGGGCGTCCATCTGGGCGATGCCGTGCCAGTACGCGGTGGAGTCCCACAGTCCGGCGTCCTGGTGGAGCCATCCGGCCAGCGCGGCGTAGGTGACCCCCACCTGGATCAGCTCTTCCCGTACGGTGCCGCCGGCGGCCCGGGTGAGGTCGCTGATCAGCCGGTACTGCTCGGTGACGGTTCCGATGAGGTCGCGGGGGCCGAGCATCATGTCGGCGGCGTAGTGGCCGCCGAGCTGCTGGTAGAAGTAGCCGACCAGGGCCGGGTCGATGTCCCGGGGCCTGAGGTCGGCGGGGCTCACCATGCCGAGCGCTGCCACCGAACCGGCGGCCAGGAAGCTGCGGCGTTCCATGGAAGATCCCTCCTCCGCGTGGCGCAGACGGGTGGGGTGTCCCGGCGGGGGAGTGAAGCCGAGGTGTTCGGGGCCGAGGCCGAAGGCCGCGCGCAGGGCGGCGGCGGTGTCGGGCCGGGGCCAGCCGGGTCGGTCGGACTCCCAGCGCCGGTAGGTGCGCACGCTGACGGTGAAGTACGGGTCGCCGAGCGCGAGCCGGCCCGCCGTGCTGATCTCCTCGGCCGCCTTCTCCTGGGACAGCCACCCACGGTCGAGCCGTGCCGCCCGCAGCCTGTCGTTGGTCCTCACCGTGTCCCCTTGCGCTCGGCCTCTCCAACGTAGCGCCCAACTGATCGACTCATACCCGGCGTTACGGGTGTTCGGTGCGTCTGTTCGAAGTGGCCGCTCAATGGCCGCTCTGTGGCCCGTCGGGCTTCCTGGTCGCCTGGTGGGATGGGGCGGTTACCTGGAGTGGTCAGCCACCCGCCACCCAGGGAAGAGGTGAAGCCGGTGTCCCGACCCCCCTGCGCGGACGCCGCACACGAGAGCCCCCGGGCGTCTGGGCCCCGTACCGACGACCGGGTACGGCCCTCCGAGGCCGTGCGGGCGTGTCGCAGCCGCCACGGTGACCCCACCCGCTGGACAGCCGAGGAGCGGACGGTGGTCCTCTCCCTGGGCGGCGCGCGATGAGCGGCAGGCACGCCGCCGACCGCCCCTCGCGTCCCGGTCTCGCCACCCTGCTGCTCGGCGTCATCGGTGTCGTACCGCCCTTCCTCGTTCTCAGCCCGCAGGTGATGGACCCGGCTTCGCCCATGAAGCCCATGCCGGTCGTCACCGCCGACACCGAGCCGGACTCCGAGCCGTCCGCCACTTCCTGAGACTGCCCCCGGCAGGGACAACCCCACCTGTTGGACCTCTGTCCGGGGCGCACACCCCCTGGCCCACGGCCCGGGGAGCCGCCCGAGCACCTCTACGACGAAAGGAAAATCCTGCATGTCGCTCCTGCTGGAACGCGTCCCGTCCCTGTCCCACGAGATCACCGCTGAGCCGGCCGGACCCGCCGGGACGAGGCCGTTCGGTCTGGACAGCCTGACCGACCCGGTTCCGGTCACCGGCCACCGTCCGGTGCTGACCGTGGACCCGGTCACCCAGCTCTCCCTGGTCGACGGCCTCCCGGCCGGCACCCACCCGACCATGAGCAAGACGTCGTGCAACACCGAGTCGGACGGCAAGGACGCCATCGCCGTCGACACGGACCAGAACGACGACGAGTACGACGACTGATGACGTTCCGCGCCGGTCAGGGCACGCGCGGCGGCCTCCCGCCGCGCGTGCTCGTCGTCACCCACGCCCTGGACCCCACCGCGGATTTCGTCCTGCGGGAGCTGAACGAGCGGCGGGTCCCGTTCTGGCGGACCGACCTCGCCGACTTCCCCACCCGCACCACTCTCCGTACGGAGCTGGGGGCTCACGGCCGGTGGACCGGTACCCTGCGCGATGACGCCCGGGGCATCGACTTATCCGAGCTGCGGGCGGTGTGGTGGCGCAAGCCCACCGTTCACGAGCTGCCGGAGTCGATGAGCGGTCCGGAGCGCCGCTTCGCGATCGGGCAGGCCAAGCGGGCGGTTACTGTCCTCGGCTCGCTGCCAGGGGCGCTGTGGGTGAACCGACCTCAGGCGAACGTCGACTGCACCAAGCCCGTCCACTTGGCCGCCGCCGTCGCCAGCGGGCTCCAAGTGCCCGAGACCCTGATCACCAACGATCCGAACGCCGTGCCGCCGTTCGCCCGGCGCTGCGGCGGGCGGATCGTGACCAAGGTGCTGGGCGGGATCGTCCACACCGAGGGCGGCACCCGGGGCCAGCTCTACACCCGCCGTGTCCCCGAAGAGCAGTGGCGCGACCCCCGGATCGCACTGACCGCGCACCTTTTTCAGCGGGAGATCACCGACCGGGCGTACGAGGTCCGCGTCGCGGTCGTCGCCGGACGGCTGTTCGCCGCCGCGATCCACGCTCCGGCCGGGCACACCGGCCCGGACTGGCGCCAGGACTCCGACGCCTTCACCCACACTGCCATTGACCTGCCCGCCTCGATCGCGGACGCGGTACGCGAGATGATGCGCCGCCTCGGCCTGGTCTTCGCCGCCCTCGACTTCATCGTGGACGGCCAGGGCGCGCATTACCTGGTCGACGTCAACGCGGGAGGCCAGTGGGCCTGGATCGAACCCACCCGCGAATCGATCACCCACGCCATCGCCGATCTTCTCCAGAAAGGCTCCACCCGCCGATGACCAGCGCTTTCACGGATCAGGCCGCCACCGAGGCCCGCCGTACCCTCGCCCAGACCCTCGCAGACGCGGGCGACCTCACCGACCCGCAATGGCGCCGGGCCTTTGAAGACGTCCCCCGGCACGTCTTCGTCCCGTACTTCTACGCACCCTCCGGGGACCGAGTCTCCGGCGACGAACGATGGTTCACCGCCGTCCACGAGGACCGCAGCCTCGTCACCCACCGCACGGACGGGGCCGCGACCTCGTCCAGCTCGCAGCCCTCCCTCATGGCCACCATGCTCGAAGCCCTCGCCGTCCAGGACGGGATGAGCGTGCTGGAGATCGGCGCCGGCACCGGCTACAACGCCGCCCTTCTCGCCCACCGCCTCGGCGACGATCACCTCACCACCGTCGACATCGCCGAGGACATCACCGGCCCCGCCCGCGAACGCCTGGCCGCCGCCGGGTACCACCCGACCGTGATCACCGGCGACGGCTCCCTCGGCGCCCCCGACCGTGCCCCCTACGACCGCATCATCGTCACCTGCGGCCTGTCCTCTGTCCCCCCGGCTCTGCTCCAGCAGCTCACGGACGACGGCTTCCTCCTCGCCCCCCTCGGCAACGCCCTCGCCCGCATCCACCCCACGGGCCCGGGCACGGCCACGGGTCGCTTCCTCCCCCACGGCGCTTTCTTCATGCCCCTGCGCCACACCCTGACCGACGGCGTCCCGACCCGCCGACCGCCGTTGCCCACCGGCCCTGGCCGCCCGTCCACCCTCCTCGCCGAGGCCATCGCCGACAACCACTTCCGCTTTCTCGCCGGCGTCGCCGTCCCCGGCCTCACCTGGCAGTACGACCTGGGCGAGAACGGTGAGATCACGGGAGCCCGGGTCTGGCACCCTGACGGCTCGATTGCCCAACTTCACCCCGACACCACGGCCGCCGAGACTGGCTCCCGTCCCCTCTGGACCGCCCTTGAAGACGCCCACCGGACCTACCTGATCGCCGACTGCCCGGGGCCCGATCGTTATGGCATCACCATCAGACCCGGCGAACAGTGCGTCTGGCTCGATAACTCCGACGGGCCAACGTGGGCCTTGACCAAGTGACGATCGTGCAGGCCGTGACGTTGAGGAGGGCGCCGCCGTAACTGCTGCGGCTACTTCGGCTTGCTACTTCGCGGGAACGGTCCACTCCAGCGGTATCTCAACGGAGGCTGGTGCGTACACGATCGTCGCGGGCCGGTCTTTCGCAGGCACTGCGAATACGACCTTCCCCTTTACGCACTTGCCTGCGGTCAGCTTTGTTTCCACCGCGTACTCCGGCTTGGGGAAGTCGTCGTAAGTGGTACTCGACGGCTCGATTCGGCTGCCGTCTTCATAGGACAGCGTCCAGTTCATCGTGGTGGCGTAGAAGGACCCCTTCACGCTGCACGACTTCAGTTCGACGGCAGCCCACTCGTAGCCAGTGGTGCCTGCGTCCTCGTCTGCGCTCACGATCGATTTGACACCTTGGGTATATCCGAGGACGGCTTCGGAGCCCTCGACTGCCTCGTCAGCGATGGTCCCTTCGTACTCCCATGCTTGCCCGATGCTTCGGGTCGGTTCTGCTATGGGATCCTCGGTCGGTTCTTCAGTGGGCTCCGGCTCGGGCGCTGAGGTTGCGGCCTTTGCTGGCGTGCTGGCAGCGGCGGCAGGCTTGTCGGGATCGGAAGCGGAACCGCATCCGGTGACAAGAGTGAGGAGAAGCACAGCGGGGACCGTGGCCCTGGTATATCTGGTCATCCCGCTATGGTGTCGGGCTTGGTGGCCACCTGCGGGTGGTGTTTCCGGACCGTGATCGGTTCTTCCTCGGTGGTGTCAGCAGGGGTTGCTGCATGCGTGAGCGGATGCGCCAGCACAGGGCACTCGGAGCTGGATCGGATGGCATCGGTGGCCCTACTGACTGGGCTAATGGGGCCGGGCACTGAACGGAAAACCCCGATCAGTACAAGATCGCCAGGTCTTTTACTCCGTTGGCTGTGGGTTCGAGTCCACACGGCCTACCGATCAACCCCGGGTCAGACTCCGTCTGGCCCGGGGTTGCGCTCTTTGGGGTCGCCCGCAGGACCTGGGCCGATGGCCTCTCCGCCCGCCGGGCCCTCGCGGTCAGCGGGTCGGCTGCTCAGCCCGTTCCGCACCCGGGGCTGGAGCGGTGTGCGGTGCGCCGCGTTCCCGCAGCCGCCGTTCGGGATGTCCGGGCAGCCCCGGCGGCCCGGCACGGGCGGGGGCCGATCACGCGTCCTCCATGTGTCCGCAGGACGAGCAGACGTGCAGCTCTCGCTGGAGCCACATCGTGCCGGCGCACCGGGGGCACCCCGAGGTGTGGATGCCCTGGGGGCCCATGAGCGGCGGGTCCGGTGTCGCCTCGGCGTAGGTGATGATCCGGGCCCGTGCGCGGTCGTCGTCGGTGCGGGCCATGCGGAGGAGGTGGGCCACCCTGTCGCGGGCTTCGTCGGCAAAGGAGGTCATCGCCCGGGCAGGCTATCGAGCGGCGGGCGCCTGAGGGCAGGGGTTCACTCGGTCGTGTGGCGGGTGTCGTCCGGGGCTGGTGCGGGGGTGGACCGGCGGTCGTCGGCGCGGAGGCGGTCCGCGACCTCCCATCCGTGGCCGAGCAGGGAGATCACGCAGATGGCGGCGACGACCCAGGCGCCGAAGTCGT
The DNA here is from genome assembly GCF_040296845.1 of Streptomyces sp. NPDC001985. Lineage (NCBI taxonomy): Bacteria > Bacillati > Actinomycetota > Actinomycetes > Kitasatosporales > Streptomycetaceae > Streptomyces > Streptomyces sp. NPDC001985. Next base: position 29,347 of record NZ_JBEOYB010000027.1, on the reverse strand, counting down.
CGGGCGGCCGGTGGGTGCGCGGACGGCCCGGGCGGCGGGGCGGACCGTTCACAACGGTCCCTCGGGTGGTGCGACCGGCACGGGGATCATGGCGCCGGTGCCGGTGTCCAGCCACCGCAGCCGCGCCGCCGGCCGGCGCAGTGCCTCGGCGAGGAGCAGGGCCGCGCCGGCGGGGATCAGGCCGATGTCGACGAACGCGCCGCCCTGGCGGGTGACGGTGGGCTCGATCGATCGCCACACCCGCTCGGGCACGTCGGCGCCGGCGAGGGCGTCCTGGAGGGCGCGGGCCGCGGTGTCGGCCGCCGCGCGGGCACCGCGATAGGTCTCCATGTCCATCAGGACGGCTCCCCGACCGCCGCGCGGCGGCGGAACTTCCGCACGGGAGGGGAGAGTCGCTCGTGGCCTTCCCGGAGCAGACCAGCGACATCGGCCGGGTCGCACAGGCGGCCGGGGTAGGCCATGGATACGCACCAGTGGATACCGGTGCCGGTGTCGTCGGTGCGGTCCGGGCGGGGGACGGTGAGCCAGGTACCGGTGCCGAGGCAGGTGGCGAGGCCGGAGGTCCACCGCTCGCTGGTGCGAGGTGGTACGAGGGCGTAGTACCAGCGGGTGTCGCAGATGACGGGTCCTGCGAGGGCCAAGTCCAGGCCGGCGCTGAGCGTGGCGTGGTCGGTGGCGCCGAGGGAGGCGTGGACGAGGTCCCCGGGCATGCGGACGGCGTCGAAGCGCCGGCCGGCGGGGAGCATCGCGACGGGGCCGACGCGCCAGTGCCCCCAGACGGCTTGTGGTGTGTCGAGGGATTCCGCGAGCCACTGGGCAATCGCGGTGTCGTTCTCTCCGTGCGGCGTCGTCATCGCCGGGTCTCCGTATCCGCTGTGATCAGATCCGGTTCCAGCCTGAGGGCTGAGGAAGAGCTGAACGCTTACAGAATTGTGAGCGCTGTGATCATCACGGTCAGAGGTTGATCCACCTGGCCATGTGCCCGAGGGTGTCCGGGGCACGGCGGCTGAGGTGCACCAGGCCGCTGATCGTTTCCCGGGTGCCCGGGTAGTGCCGGACCTGCTCGGGCGCCGCGCGGCGCGCGGCACCGAGGGATTTGAGGGAGGCGTTCAGGTGCCCGGTCTCCATCTCGGTTCTGGCGCGGTCCACCAGATACCGGGCACGCCGGCTGGTGAGGGTCGACGCGGGAAACCCGATGGCGCGGGCTTGGCCGAGCGCGTCGTCGTAGCGGCGCATGGCGACCGAGGCCCCGAATGCGTGAAGAGCGGTGTTCCTGTGTCCGAAGGACAGCCAGTGCACCTCGGGGGCCTCTCCGCCGATACGGTCCGCCAGGTCCCGGGCGGCAGCCAAGTGGAGGTCGACAGCGGTCCGGTCCTCCGCGCGTGCGGCGAGTGCGGATGCGCCGAGGTGGAGCTGTCCGGAGACGGCGAGGGCCTCGCGGGAACTCTCCCCGGCGAGGAGTTGCTGCCCAGCGGCGATGAGGCGCTGCCCGGTGCCGCGCCCGTCGCCTGTCTTGTGGAGGAGGCCGCGTTTGTACTGCCGGATCGCGGCCAGGCACGGATCTGACGCACGCTCTGCGGCCCACGCCATGCGGTCGAGAGCGATCCGCGCGAGATCAAGGTGTCCCAGCTTCAGGGCGATGTCGGACGCCGTGCGGTACGCGGAGGCCAGGGCCTGCCACACCGGTGTCGCCGGGGCGGTCCACGCTGTGTGGGTCAGCTCAGTGATCAGCGCGGGAAGGTCCTGGGACGCGCGCCGCAGGTGTGCGGCCCGGACCTGCCGGCACAGCCGGTCCGCCTCCCCGGCCAGTACGCCGGCCGGCCGGGCGGTGAGCGCGTCGATCGGCCCGAGGTCGTAGAGGTCGAGGGCCTCGCGGACGGAGGCGAGTGCGGCGCGGCGGTCGTGGTGGGTGTCGCTCGCCGAGAGCGGTCCTGTCAGGGTGCGGACGTCGATTCCGAGGGCGCGGGCGACAGCGGTGCGGAACGCGATGGTGGCGGCCCTTCTGCCGCATTCGACCTGGTTCAGGAGGCTGTACGAGTAGGGCATGCGATCGGCCAGCTGCCTCTGGGTGAGCCGGGCCAGCTTCCGCTGCGCCTTGATGCGCGCGCCGATGTCGTCGTCACGGGGAATGGACATGAGGGCCTCCAGTTCCTGACTCGCCATCGGGAACGGTACCGACGCCCAGGGGCGTTGGACGCGGTTTCGCCCCCCGATCCATCCGACTCGGGGGGGCGAACGCGTGTGGTCGGATGGTTCGCATGACGACGATCTATCTCTTCGGGAGCGCGGCGCCGCCGGTCTTCGAGGTCGGAACGGTGATCCGGGATCTTCAGTCGCGCGGGGCGGACGTGTGTCTCGGGCTGACGCCGACGGCGGCGGACTGGCTGCACGACGACCTGGAGCCCCTGGAGGAGCTGACCGGACACCCGGTGCGCTTCCAGTACAAACGCCCCGGGGAACCGGACGTGTGGCCCCGTGCGGACGTGGTCCTGTTCGCTCCGGTGACGGCGAACAGCCTCAACTCATGGGCCCTGTGCCTCACCACGGCCTTCGTCGTCGGTGTGGTCGCGGAGGGCATGGGCAAGGGCATCCCCACCGTGGCGGTGCCGTGCGTGAACTCCGCCTACGCGGCGCACCCGCAGATCGACCGCTCCGTGGAGACCCTCCGCGCGGCCGGAGTGACGGTGCTGTACGGGGAGGGCGGCTTCACACCGAATCAGCCGGGTACGCAGCGTGCCTATCCCTGGCGGACTGCCGTGGACGCGGCGCTCCGGGCCGCCGCACAGGTGATGGGCCAGCCGGCGCCCACCCACCCGTCCGACCGGTCGTGATCACCGGCGCTCCGCGACCTCGGCGCCCCTGACCGCACGACCCGCGGCGATCACGGCGGCGGGGGCGTCGGGGGAGGCATCGTCGCAACGCTCGGCGCCCCTCTCCTGGAAGGGAAAGACCTCCTCGCGCGGCACGACTCGCGCGAGGAAGCGCCCCACCCCTCCCCAGAGGTGAGGCACCCCCCCCGCCGCCCCCGGTTCACCCTCCGGCCGCCCGGGCGCCGTGTTCCTTCGCCAGGGTGGTGATCCGGGCCGCGAGCGCGGTGTCCAGGGCGGTGATCGCGTCTCCGGCGTCGTGGGTGTTGAGGCCGAAGGTGATCGTCGCGTACAGGATGTGGATGTCCGCGTGGTGGTTGCTCTCGTCCTCGGCCCCGGCCACCGCCGCGTACAGACCCGGCAGCGCTCCCCGGTCCGCCGTGAAGCCCGCGGTGAGCCTCCCCTCCCGCACGCTCCATCCGGGGAGCGCGGCGAGAGCCTGGTCGATCTCGGCTTCGGTGAGGGGGGTCGGGGTGGGGGTGGCCGGCATGGTGGGATCTCCTTCGGGTCGGGATCGGGCGGCGATCGGCTGAGGGGCTTCGGCGAGCCAGTGGCCGGCCGATGGGTGGTTCCTCCACCTGCTCATGCCCCGTCACGGCAGGTCCACTTCCCCCTACCGCACGGGGGAGGGGAGCGGGCCGGGCCGTGGACCGTACCGGACTCCGGAGCGCCGGCGGCGGGACAGCCCCGCGGCTCTACGGCGCGGGCTCGTAGGTGACCGTCGTGCCCGGGCACCCGGCGGCGAGCAGGAAGAGGCGGTCCTGTTCGGCCTCGTCCACCGTCAGGTTCCAGCGGAGTTTGGTCGCGGTCCACTCCGCGAGGTAGCGGCAGTGGGTGTTCTCGGCCGGGGGGAGCCACTGGGCCGGGTCCTGGTCGGACTTCTGGCGGTTGGTGCGGGCGGTGACCGCGATCAGGGAGGTGGCCGCGCCCTGGTCGTTGGCGTAGGCCTCGCGGCGGGCGGGGGTCCAGGCGGAGGCGCCGCTGTCCCAGGCCTCGGCGAGGGGGACCATGTGGTCGATGTCGAGCGCGCCGGCCGGGGTGACGGTCAGGCCGTCGTAGTACGAGAACCAGGAGCCGCCGGTCAGGGCGCAGCGGGCGCCGACCGAGGGGGGTTCGACGGCCTCGGCGATCAGGACCTCCGCGCGGGTGTTGCAGCCGTCGTCCGGGTCGAGGCCGGTGTTCCAGTGGCGGAAGGAGTCACGCTCGTACCCCGTGCGGTCCTCGGTGGTGACGGCGAGACGGCCCACCGCCACGCCGATGGCCGCGGTCTCGGGCGCGCGGGCCGCCGCAGGGGCGGAGCCGGCCGCCCGGGCGGGGGTCAGGAGGGTGAGGGGCAGAAGGGCGAATGCGGCGGCCGCGGTGGCACGCCTCCAGTTCTTGATCACGACACCGGAGATACGGGCAGATCACCCGGAAGTGGGCCAACGAACCGAACTGCTGCGCCATATGGGGGTGCGGGTTCACCCGTTTGTCCGCTTCTGTCTGCTGCTGGTGTTCGGCCGTCCACTCACCGGGTCAACGCGCCCTCCCCGGCCGGACGCGCTCCTTGTGGGTCATCCCCGGCCCGGGGCCGTGACCCGCGCCGCCCGCCGACGTTGACCCGGCATGACCAAGACACAGCGCATGCTCGCCGCCGCCGCCCTCGCCGCCGGTGCCTCCGTCCTCTCCGTCTCCGGTGCCTCCGCGGCGCCCGCGCCCCCGGCCGCCGGCCCCGTCGAGCAGGTCACCGGCGGCATCAACCAGCTCCACCAGCTGAACGCCCTGATGGAGGTGCCCGCCCAGCTCGCCACGCTGACCGACCCGGTCACCGGCCTGGTCGGCGCCGTTCAGTAGCCCCCGTATCCCCCGCCGGCTGGCCCCGGGCACGCGGAACCCCCAGAATTTCCCGCGAGTGCGCCGAGACCTGTCGAGAACCCGTCATCGGCTCCGACGTCCCCTGTGAGAGCCGCCCACAAGGGGCGGCCACCACAACCGAGGAGCGACATCATGAAGTATCTGGTGATGGTTCAGGGCACCCAGGCCGACTACGAGGCCATGGCCGGCAAGGCATCCCCCCACGCCCCGGCCTGGAGCGAGCAGGAGCTCCAGGCGATGTTCGCGTACATGAGCGCCATCAGCGACGACCTCGCCGACTCCGGTGAGCTGGTCGACTCCCAGGGGCTCACCGCGCCCGCGCAGACCCGGCATGTCACCGCCGGCCCCGACGGGCGGCCCGTGATCACCGACGGCCCCTACGGCGAGACGAAGGAAGTCCTCGCCGGGTACTGGGTGGTGGACTGCGAGAGCCTGGAGCGGGTCACCGAGATCGCCGCCCGGGTCACGCGCTGTCCCGAACCGGCCGGCACCCCCGTCCACGCCGTCGTCATCCGGCCCATCCAGGACGGTGACGGCGGTGAGGTCTGACGGCGACCGCGGGGAGTCGTCGGCGGGCGCGGACACCCGCTCCGCGGGCGCATGACCGAACCGGACAGCACCGCCGGCACCGACCGCACCGCTGGCACCGACCGGACCGCCGGCACCGACCGCACCGCCGGCACCGAGGACCTGCTGCGCCGCCACGCGCCGCAGGTCCTCGGCGCGCTCGTGCGCCGGTACGGACACTTCGGCCTCGCCGAGGACGCCGTGCAGGAGGCGCTGCTCGCCGCCGCCGTGCGGTGGCCCGCCGACGGCGTCCCCGGCAACCCCCGGGGCTGGCTGATCAGGGTCGCCGCGCGCCGTCTCACCGATCTGCTGCGCGCCGAGGAGGCCCGGCGCCGCCGCGAGGAGACCGCCGCCGCCCTCGCGCCCCCGCTCCCGGACGGGGGCGCGCCGGGGGAGAGCCGCGTCCCCTCCGAGGACGACACGCTCACCCTGCTCTTCCTCTGCTGCCACCCCGCACTCGCCCCCGCCGCCCAGATCGCCCTGACCCTGCGCGCGGTGGGCGGGCTCACCACCGCCGAGATCGCCCGCGCCCACCTCGTACCGGAGCCGACGATGGCGCAGCGCATCAGCCGCGCCAAGCAGCGGATCAGGGGCGTCCCCTTCCGGCAGCCGCTGCCCGAGGACCGTGACCAGCGGCTCGCCGCCGTGCTCCAGGTGCTGTATCTGATCTTCAACGAGGGGTACACGGCGACCTCCGGCCGCGCCCTGCACCGCGCCGACCTCGCCCGCGAGGCCATCCGGCTGACCCGCCGCCTCCGCAGGCTGCTGCCCCGGGAGGGAGCGGTCACCGGACTGCTCGCGCTGATGCTGCTCACCGACGCCCGTTCGGCCGCCCGCACCGGTCCGCGCGGCGAGCTGATCCCGCTCGACGAGCAGGACCGGGGCCGCTGGGACCGGCCGGCCGTCGAGGAGGGCTGCGCCCTGGTCGAGGAGGCCCTCGGGCAGGGGCCCGCCGGGCCGTACCAGCTCCAGGCCGCCATCGCGGCGCTGCACGACGAGGCCGGTTCCGCCGATGCCACGGACTGGCCGCAGATCCTCGGGCTGTACGACCTTCTCGTACGGCTCACACCCGAGCCGATGGCCGCGCTGGGCCGGGCCGTGGCGGTGGCGATGGTCCACGGGCCCGAGGCGGGGCTCACCGAGGTCGCCTCGGTGGAGGACCGGCTCGCCGGGCACCACCGGCTCGACGCCGTCCGCGCGCATCTGCTGGAGCGCGCGGGGGACGCGGAGGGCGCGCGGGCCGCCTACCGGCTCGCCGCTCAGCGCACCCTCAGCGTGCCCGAGGCGAACTATCTGCGGATGCGGGCCGCCCGGGTGCGGTGAGCCGTCGCCGGACCGGGGCGCGGCCACCGCCGGACCGGGACCCCGGGGGCAGAGGGTGTCCCGGAGTCCCGGGGTCCCGGAGTCCCGGGGTCCCGGGGTCCCGGGGTCCCGGAGTCCCGGACATCCGGCTTGACCTTGACGCAACGTCAAGATCTAGCGTTCGGGCCATGGAGTGGTCGATCCAGGAAATCGCCCGGCGCGCCGGGACCACCAGCCGCACCCTGCGCCACTACGGCGACATGGGGCTGCTCGAACCCAGCAGGGTCGGTGCCAACGGATACCGCTACTACGGGCCCGATGCCCTGGTGCGGCTCCAGCGGATTCTGCTCCTGCGCGAGCTGGGCCTCGGCCTGCCCGCCATCGCGGAGGTGCTCCGGGGCCAGCGGGACACCGCCGCCGCGCTCCGGGCCCATCTGGGCCTCCTGGAACAGGAGCGCGAGCGCATCGGGCGGCAGATCGCCTCGGTGCGGACCACTCTGCACAAGACCGAGAGAGGGGAACAGCTCATGGCGGAGGACGTGCTCGACGGCTTCGACCACACCCGGTACGAGCGGGAGGTCACCGAGCGCTGGGGCCGGCGGGCGTATCAGCGCGGCGACCAGTGGTGGCGCTCGCTGAGCGAGCCGGAGCGCCAGGGATATCTGCGGGAGCAGAAGGGCATCGCGGCGGACTTCGCCCGGGCGCTGGCGGACGGCGAGGAGCCCGGCGGCGAGCGGGCGCAGGCAATCACCCGGCGCCAGTACGGATGGCTGTCGGCGATGGACGCCCCGTCGAAGTGCCATTTCATCGGACTCGGTGAGATGTACGTCACTGATGAGCGGTTCGCGGCCCACTACGAGCGCCATGGGGAAGGGACAGCTGCCTTTGTCCGGGACGCGATGAGGATTTTCGGCGAGCGGGAACTGACCGACTGACCGGCCGCCGCCTCCCCGGCGGGACAGCCGGATGGGGGTGGCGAAGAGGGTGAATTCGGTGCATTAGGTGGGGGTCGGGGCGGGAAATCCGGCCCCCGCAGGCCGGGAACACCCCGGAAATGAGGGCTCGCTCCGCGCCTCCGGGGGAAAGTGGGGAGAAGCGCGCTCCGGATGGCGTAAGGTTGTGTTCAACGACGCGGGGTGGAGCAGCTCGGTAGCTCGCTGGGCTCATAACCCAGAGGTCGCAGGTTCAAATCCTGTCCCCGCTACTGAAAGACCGTGGCCCGGCACTTCTCAGGAAGTGCCGGGCCATTGTCGTATGCGCGCGTCCTCGGCCCCCGCCCGGTGTATCGCCCGGTTGGACGGCGGCGGCTCGCCTCCCCGCGCGGTTGCCGCGACCCTGGGAGGGGCGCGGGAGACGTGTCCGCAGCCGTCGGCGGGCCGGAACCGGTCGGGAGAGCACCCTTGGCGCAGGAACAGCTCAGTGGATACGGCGCGCGCCGCTTTGTCCGGATGCTGCCCGTGCTCATGATCGTCGGCGGCTTCGTCTTCGATCTCGCCACCCCGCAGCGGTTCACCGCCGCGCCGATGTTCGCGGCGGCCCCGCTGATCGCCGCACCCTTCTTCTCCTGGCGCACCACCCTGCTGACCGGGCTCGCGGCGACCGCCGGGGTGATCGGGCTCCACTTCTACAAGGAGACGCTGGACGAGCCCACGACGTACACGGAGCTGGTCACCGTCGTCACCGTCTCCGGTCTGGCGCTGCTCATCAACCGGGTCATCCGGCGCGGCAACGAGCGGCTGGCCTCGGCGCGGGTCGTCGCCGAGACCGCCATGCGGGCCGTGCTGCCCACCCCCGCCGAGCGGATCGGCGGGTTCCGGGTCGCCGCGCGCTACGAGGCGGCCGTCGCGGACGCCTTCATCGGCGGCGACCTCTTCGCCGTCCAGGACACCCCGCACGGCGTACGGCTGGTGCTGGGCGATGTCCGGGGCAAGGGGCTCGGCGCGGTGGAGGCGGTCGCTGTCGCCATCGGCGCCTTCCGGGAGGCCGCCGAGCAGGAGACATCGCTGGAGCGGGTCACCGGCCGGCTGGAGCGGGCGCTGAACCGCGAGGCCGGCCGGCGCGAGACGCTGGACGCCGTCGAGGCGTTCACCACCGCCGTCCTCGGCGAGATCCCGCGCTCCGGCGGCGTCGTACGGCTGGTGAACCGGGGCCACCCGGCCCCGCTGATGCTGTACGGGGACGGGGGGCTCGGCCCGCTCGAACCCCGCGAGCACGCCCTCCCGCTCTCCATGGGCGAGCTGGAGCCCCGGCCGGACCGGGCGGACGAGTACCCGCTGCCGCCCGGCGCCACGCTGCTCCTCTACACCGACGGGGTCTCCGAGGCGCGTGACGCGCACGGGGTGTTCTACGACCCGGCCGCGCGCCTGCGGGGCCGGATCTTCACGGGGCCGGGGGAGCTGCTGGACGCGGTACTGGACGATGTGCGGCGGCACACGGGCGGGGGCGCCACGGACGACATGGCCCTGCTCGCGCTGACCAGCCCGGCGACGGCCCCCGAACCCGGTCCCGAACCCGGTCCCGAACCCGGTCCCGAACCCGGTCCCGAACCCGGTCCGGTGTCCGGCGGCGGCGATGGCGCCGGCGATGGCGGGAACCGGTCGGGCCGCCCTTCCCACGGTGCGTAATCAGAGGTCACCCCTCCGACAACGACTGATAACAATTGATATACCGTCAGTTTCGGCGCGGAGGCTGACTGCCGCTCAGGTCGCCCGAATCCGGCTGCTTGTGTCCCGTTAAGTCCATGGCAAAGAGTTTAAAGATCACTCGGAACAACTTGGAATCCGGACCGCGTGTCTATTAACGTTCGATAACGCAGCGCGGTCGTCCCAGCCGCCGTCAGGGTGGCGCCGCGCGCGTGCGCCGAATCCCGCAAGGGAACCGGGGAACCACCCATTGGGGTGAATCGGACATCGTCCACCGTTCAGTTCGCGGTGAGCGCTGCCCGTAGGAGACCTTCCTGCTCCGAACCCGTCAGCTAACCCGGTAGGCGATAAGGAAGGAAAGGAGTACGCCTCAGTGGCGTCAAACAGGCCTGCCCCGGAATCGCCTTACACGACTGCGGTCTTCAGCGAGGACGGGGCCGAGCGGTCCGTCGGTGAGTGGAACCCCACCGCGGAGACCGTCCGCCCGGTGCGCGGCCGGCACCGCCACCGTGTGATGAAGCAGCGCGGTGGATTCGCCCGCAGCTCCACCGTTCTCGGTGTCGGTGTGATCGCCGCCGTCGGCGCCGGTGGCATCGCCACCGCGCAGAACAAACCCGCCATCGCGATATCCCTCCCCGACGTCGACTCTCTTCCCGGCGTCGGCGCTTTCATGTCCGAGGACGCCGCGGACGGCGCCGAGGCGGACCGCGAGCGGACCGCCGAGTACGAGACCATGGGCCTCGCCGCCCAGGAGGCCCAGCCCACCGCGGCCGAGGCCCTGCGCTCCCGCATCCTGGAGCAGGCCGAGGACCAGCAGGCCGGTGCCGCCGAGGCAGCGCGGGCCGCCGCCGAGCGCGACGCCGCCGAGAAGGCCGCCGCGGCGGCCGAGAAGGCGGAGAAGGAAGCCGAGGCCAAGGCCGAGGCCGAGCGCGAGGCGGAGCGGAAGGCCAAGGAGAAGGCCAAGGCCGAGGCCAAGGAGAGGGCCGAGCAGAAGGCCAAGGAGAAGGCGGCGGCCGAGGCCGAGGCCAAGCGCGCCGCGCAGCTCGCCGGCAGCTACGCCCTGCCGACCTCCTCGTACACGATCACCGCCACCTACGGTCAGTCCGGCTCCATGTGGTCCTCGGGCCAGCACACCGGCCTCGACTTCGCGGCCCCGGCCGGCACCCCGGTCAAGGCCGTGGGCGGCGGCACCGTCAAGTCGGCCGGCTGGTCCGGCTCGTACGGCTACCGCATCGTGCTGCAGCTCTCCGACGGCACCGAGGTGTCGTACGCGCACCTCTCCTCGATGACCGTGGGCGCGGGCCAGCAGGTCTCCACCGGCGAGACCATCGGCCGGGTCGGCTCCACCGGCAACTCCTCCGGCGACCACCTCCACCTGGAGGTCATGACCCCGGGCGGTTCCGCCATGGACCCGATGGCCTGGCTGCGCAGCAAGAACCTCAACCCCTGACGGCTCCCTGAGGGGTCCCCCTCACCGGCCGCGGAACCCCGGCAGCCCTGGCATCCACCCCCCATGCCAGGGCTGCCGGTCTTTCCCGGGCGGACTCAGCGGCGGTACGGGTTGTACCCCTCGTAGTCCCGGTACGGCGGCGGCACCCGGACCCGGCCGGTCGCCCGCGCCGCGTGGATCAGCGCCGGGGACGCCGCGTCCTTCCGCTGCCACATGTGGTGGAGCAGCTCCTGCTCCCGGGCGACGAAGTCCGGGCCCGCCGCGCCCCGGCCGGCCCGGTGGCGCAGAAACGCCAGCGAGGTGGCGAACCGCTGGTACTCCGACACCGTGTGCGCCGCCGCCGGACCTCCCGTGCGCCGGGCCACATCACGGGCCAGGGCGCGGGCCTTCATCGACGACAGCGCCGGCGGCTCCGCCGGGGCGAGCCAGCCGGCCGCCGCGTAGGCGGGCAGTTCGGACGCTATCGTGCGCAGCTCCCGCTGCCGGGTCCAGATCACCAGCCAGGTCAGCAGCGCGAACGCGGGAACCATGAACGCCCCGTACACCGCGTAGAAGCCCCAGGGGCCGAGATACGACGCCGAGCCGTTCCACAGCGCGTGCACGGCCATCGACAGCAGCAGCCCGAGCAGCGGCAGCGCGGTCCTGCGGAACCGGCGGTGGCGGGCGGCCAGGGCGGCGGCCCCGAAGCCGATGCCGGTCAGCACGGTGAAGAGGGGGTGGGCGAACGGCGACATGACGATACGGACGAAGAAGGTCGCGGCGGTCACCGACTCCAGGCCCGACTGGCCCAGCTCCCGGTCCTCACCGAACGCCGTGCCGAGGTAGAGGATGTTCTCGGTGAAGGCGAAACCGGTGGCGGTGAAGCCGGCGATCACCACGCCGTCCACGATTCCGGTGAACTCCCGGCGGCGGAAGAAGAAGATCAGCGCGATGGCCACGGCCTTCGCGCTCTCCTCGACAATGGGCGCGATCACCGTGGCGCCCAGGGTGTCCGCGCTGGTGGGGTCGGCGGTGGCGGTGGCGATCCAGCGGATCGCGAAGGAGTTCGCGAGGATCGCGACCAGGGCGGCGGCGAAGGCGCCCCAGGCGAAGGCGAAGATCAGATTCCGCCAGGGGCCCGGTTCGACCCGGTCCAGCCAGCGGAAGGCGGCGGCGAGCAGCGGTACGGGGAGGGTGGCCAGCCCCAGGCCGACGAGGAAGCCCTGGGTGCCGGTCTCGTCCCGGACCAGCGCGAGGATCACCAGGGCGCACAGGGCCAGCACGGTGATCGGGAGACCGGCCCGGAGCGCCTTGCTCTGCCAGAGCCGGGCGGCCCGGCGCGGCTTGTAGCGCCAGCGGGCCCGCTCGGGCACGGCGTCGAACACCGGCTGCCGCGCGCAGGCGGGGACGGCGGGACCGGGGGTGGGAGCGGTCGCCGGACGCGGGGGCGGAACGGGGGCGGGGGACGGCTCCCCGTCCGGCTGGAGGGGTGGCGCGTTGGACGGCGGACGGGGCTGCGGGTGATGGGGGAGCGGCTCGGACACCCAACGACCCTAACGACGCCCACTGACACCTGGCGACGCCGTCTCGGCGCCCACCCTGCCGCGAGACGCCGCGTCTACCGCCCGGGAAGCCGTTCGGGAAGCCGCTCGGTCCGGCTGAACAGCAGGTCCCGCACGGTGTGGCCCTTGTCCAGGCCCTGGCCCTCGAACCGGGTCAGGGGGCGGAACGCGGGGCGGGGCGCGTAGCCGCCGTCCGCCCGGGTGTTCTCGAAGTCCGGGTGCGCGGAGAGCACATCGAGCATCTGCTCGGCGTACGGCTCCCAGTCGGTCGCGCAGTGCAGCACCGCGCCCGGCCTGAGACAGCGCGCGGCGAGGGTGAGGAACTCGGGCTGGATCAGCCGGCGCTTGTGGTGCCGCTTCTTGGGCCACGGGTCGGGGAAGTAGACGCGGAGGCCGTCCAGCGAGGCGGGGGCGAGCATCTCGCGGAGCAGGATGATCGCGTCGCCGTTGGCGACGCGGATGTTGGAGAGGCCGTTCCGCTCGGCGAGGCCGAGGAGATTGCCCTGGCCGGGGGTGTGCACATCGACGGCGAGGATGCCGGTGCCGGGGTCGGCGGCGGCCATCCGGGCGGTGGCCTCGCCCATGCCGAAGCCGATCTCCAGGACGACCGGGAGGCCGCCGAAGGTCTCGGTGAGGTCGAGCACACGGTGCCCGTCGATCTCGATGCCCCACTGCGGCCAGAGCCGCTGGAGCGCTTCCCCCTGTCCGGTGGTGACCCGGCTGCGGCGCGGCTGGAAGCTGCGGATGCGCCGCTCGTGGTGGGAGCCGGCGGGGTCGGCGACGGGCCCACCGGGGAAGCGGGGGGTGGGCGGGGCGTGGGTGTGGTTTCGCGTCTCGGACACAGTTCCTGAATTCTACGACCCCCTCGCCCCCTCGCGAGAGCCCCGCGACCCGCCTCCGCCCATCACGGTCAGCCCGAGCCCTCCCAGCGGGTCCGGCCCACTCAGCCCGCCCGGCGTTTGAGGACGGACGCCGCACCAGGGGTGGCCCGAGCCCTCCCAGCGGGTCCGGCCCACTCAGCCCGTCCGGCGTTTGAGGACGGACCCTGTGCGACAGGACCCCGCATCCTGCGGACCCGGGTCGGGGGCCAGCCCCCGAACCCCGCTCCTCAATCTCCCCCAGAGCTGCCTCTGGGAGGTGCCCCCAGAGGTGCCGGACCTCGTGCCTCGGCTCCCCAGCGGAGCTGCCCCCCCCCACCTCCCGGAGGCAGCTCCGGGAGAGACCAAGCCCCACCTCCCCCGCCCCCAAAATCTCAGAGGTGCCGCAGCACCCGGCGGGCCACCTCCCGGCCGATGGGGAGGGACGCCGTCGCCGCCGGCGAGGGCGCGTTCAGGACATGCACCGCCCGCGCCGTCTCCTTGATCAGGAAATCGTCCGCCAGGCTCCCGTCCCGCAGCACCGCCTGCGCCCGCACCCCCGCCGGGGCCGGCCTCAGCACCCCCTCCGTCACCGAGGGCAGCAGCCGCCGGACCGCCGTCGTGAAGGCCCGCTTCGAGAGGGAGCGGTACACCTCCCCCGCCCCGTACCGCCAGTGGCGGCGGGCGAGCCGCCAGGTGCCGGGCCAGCCCAGGGTGGTCGCCAGCTCCCCGGGACGGATCACCGCCGCCCGGTACCCCTCCCGGGCCAGGGCGGGCACCGCGTTCGGCCCGACATGGACGGAGCCGTCGATCCCGCGCGTCAGATGCACCCCGAGGAAGGGAAACGCCGGGTCGGGGACCGGATACACCAGCCCCCGCACCCGCTCCGGCTCCGTCAGGTCGTAGAACTCGCCCCGGAAGGGAACGATCCGCATCCCGGGGTCGTCCCCGGTCAGCCGTGCCACCCGGTCGCAGTACAGCCCCGCGCAGTTCACCAGGACCCGGGATCTGACCACGGTCCCCGAGGCGGTCCGCACCGCCACCCCCCAAGGGCGGCGGTCCACCGCGACGACCTCCTCGCCGCAGCGGATCGCGGTGCCGGCCGCGTCGCACTCCGCCGCCAGCCGGGCCGCCACAGCCCCGAAGTCGCACACCCCCGTCGTCCCCACATGGATCGCGGCGAGCCCGCGCACCTCCGGCTCGTACTCCAGGATCTGCGCGGGGCCCAGCTCCCGCACCGGGATGCCGTTCTCCCGGCCGCGCTGGACCAGGGCGTGGAGCCGGGGCAGCTCCTCCCGGCCGGTGGCGACGATCAGCTTTCCGGTGACCCGGTGGGGAATGTCGTGCTCCGCGCAGAATTTGATCATCTCCGCCGCGCCCCGCACCGCGAACCGCGCCTTGAGCGAGCCCGGCCGGTAGTAGATCCCGCTGTGGATCACTCCGCTGTTGCGGCCGGTCTGGTGGCGGGCCGGGGCCGGCTCCTTCTCCAGGACGGTCACCCGGGTGCCGGGAGCCGCGCGGGTCAGGGCATGGGCGGTCGACAGACCGACGATCCCGCCGCCGATCACCAGCACGTCGCAGTCGAAGGCACCCCTCCGCCCGCCGTCGCCGGAGCCGCCGCCGGCACCACCGCCGGAACCGTCCCTCTCCACCGCCACCACGCCACCTCCCACCCCGATAGTGCACCGGCCCACTGACAACGGCCCGGTACCGGGTCCCCCCTCCCGGCCCCGGAGCCCCGCTGAAGCGTTACGCCGGGGTCATCAGCAGCGGGCGGGCCCGCTCCCGCAGCTCCACCACCCTCGGCTCGTCGCCGTACGGCTCCAGCCGGTGCAGCAGATCCCGTACGTACTCCGTGGTCCGCGCGGACGAGATCCGGCCCGCGACCTCCACCGCCCGGGTGCCCGCCGCGCAGGCCGCGTCCAGGTTCCCCGACTCCAGCTCGGCGACGGCGCTCACCACCAGCCGCAGCCCGTGCGAGCGGACGAACTCCTCGGTGGGCCGGGAGAGCGCCTGCTCGGTGAAGCGCCGCACCTGCCGGGGCGCCTTCAGATCGCGGTAGCACTCCGCCGCGTCCGCGCAGAACCGGTCGTACGAGTAGAAACCGAGCCAGGTCGGGTCGGGGTCGCCGTCCCGGGAGCGCTCCAGCCACCCCTCGGCCGCCTTCAGCGCCGCACCGGCCGCGACCGCGTCATTGGCCTTCGCGTGCGCCCTGGCCTCCACCAGCCGGAAGAAGCTCATGGTGCGGGCGGTGGCCAGGCCGCGGTTGCGCTCCAGTGCCGCCTGGGCCAGGTCCACGCCCTCGTCGGCGAAGCCCCGGTAGATCGACTGGAGCGACATCGAGGCCAGCACATAGCCGCCCAGGGGGACATCGGCCGCCGCGCGGGCGAGGCGCAGCGCCTGGATGTAGTACCGCTGGGCGGCCTCCTGCTGGCCGGTGTCGAAGGCCATCCACCCGGCGAGCCTGGTCAGTTCGGCGGTCGCGCCGAAGAGGGCGCGGCCCACCTCGTCCGAGTACGAGGAGAGCAGTAAGGGCGCCGCGTCCACCCGCAGGCACTCGGGGACCATGGACGAGCGCCAGTCCCCGCCGCCGTACTTGGAGTCCCAGCGGCGGGCGTCCTCGGCCGCCTCGCGCAGTTTGGCCACATCGCTGTGGCCGACGCGGGCCGGCGTGTCGTCGGGTGAGCCCTCGCCGGGCGGCGGGTCGGGGAGGCGTTCCACCGAGGAGTCGGCGGGTGTTATCAGCCAGCGGGAGGCGGGGGTGGCGTAGGCGCTCACCGCGAAGGACCCGGCCAGGGACTGCCAGATCCCGCCGCTGCCGGCCCGCCGGCCCGCGAGGTCGAGGCGGTACAGCTCGGTGGCCGACTTGACCGCCGCGCCCACGTCGCGCGGGAAGGCGAGCCCGACCTCGGGCGCCGGGTCGGCGTCCGCGAGCCCGATCTCGTGCAGGGGTACGGGACGGCCGAGCTTGGCGCCGATCGCGGCGGCGATGAGATGGGGGGCGGCGCCCTGGGGGACCATGCCCTTGGAGACCCACCGGGCGACGGAGGTCTTGTCGTAGCGGAGGGTCAGTCCGCGCTGGGCGCCCAGGTCGTTGACGCGCCGGGCGAGGCCGGCGTTGCTGATTCCCGCGAGGGCGAGAACGGTGCCGAGCTTTTCGTTCGGCCCGCGTTGCTCCCTGGACATGGCCCACCCCTCGACACACAGACGGCCGCCGCGTCGCTGTCCGGCGCGCGGCATTCGTACCGAGTCCTCGCCGTCGGGCGGCTTCCGGCCCCCCGGTGCGGCCCCGGTCGCAGAAGTGCCTGGCCGGGCCCGCGGAATATGCCCGTAGGTTCAGAACATCAGTAAACCCAGCGTAGTTCGCCGCATCCCGACCGTTAAGGGGCGGAGTTCCGTATGGCGAGATTGTTGTGCGTTGGGGATGTGCGGTCGCGGAGGCGGTGCGGGGAGGGTCGTGGCGCGCCCTGGCTGAGCCCCGGTTGTGTGGCCGTGCGCCTGTGTGTGCGCTCTGTCCGGAGTGTCGGGGAAGAGCTTCCATGAGTGCTGCGTGGGTCGGTCCACTGCGTACTGGAACCAGTGGGCTGGGGGACACCGCCGTCTTCAATCCCCGCGGGCGGCGGACCGGTCCGGGAGGCGCAGCCCGCCTCCCGGACTGCTGTGTGCCCGCGGCGGTCCCGGGCGGCGGAAGTTCCCCTGGGGTGGTTCGGGGGCTTCTGCGCTGCCTTCGATCTTCCAGAGATTGTCCGAATATCGACTGTCTCCGTTAAGCGTTTTGTTCGTTTTGTGCTCGGCGTGACCGATCCGCCGTTCCCCGGACCGCCGTCAACCCGGACCCGCCGGGGGCGCGTTCACTTTTTGCTCGTGCTACCCGGCGGCGCGTCCGTGCGCCGCCTTCGTGGCACCATGGGCCCGAACGGCCAGGTGCGGCCCTGCGCACAGGGCGGGCGACCGGCCATCGGGCGGCAGCTGTCAGGTGTGTTCGGGTGTGATGCTTGTCCCGTGTGTCCGGCTGCGGCGTGCTCGCCCGCCGGGCGTAGCGTACTCCCGAACGGCCGGGCCCGGCGGCCGGGTCTGTCCACAGCCTGTGGAGGCGGCGATGCGGTGGTTGGTGGGATGGAGCAGTATCGCCGCCCGCTTCGGCTCGGCGGGAGCCGTGGGCGCGTCCGACGAGGGCCGCACCATCCAGCCCGTCGGCTCCCAGCTGCTGTGGGGTGACCCCGACCCGCTCTGGGCCGTCGGCGACTGGCGCCCCGACGAGGTCCGCGTCGTCGCCCTCGACCCGCCCCCCGGCGCCGCCGGAGCCCCCACCCGGATGGCCGTCCTCGGCTGCTGCGCCGCGAGCGACGCCGAACTGCGCGCCGGACTGCTCTCCGCCCGCGGCGGCGCCCTGCGCCACCTCACCGCCTGGCCCGGCAGCTACACCGCCGTCGTCCAGGCCGGACGGCGGATCACCGTCGTCGGCGACCTCGCCGGCGCGAGACCCGTCTTCCACACCCCCTGGGCCAACGGCACCGCCTACGCCACCGCCGCCCTCCCGCTCGCCGACCTCATCGAGGCACAGCTCGACATCGGGCACCTCGCCGCGCTCCTCGCCTGCCCCGAGACCCCCGAGGCCCTGCGCGACTCCACCCCGTACGAAGGCGTCAAACGCATCCCGCCCGGCCACGCCCTGATCCTCCGCGAGGGCTCCCGCGAGGTCACCGGCTACGAACCGGTCGCCTCCCTCGCCGTCGCCGGCCCGCGCATCGAGCCCGAGCGGGCGGTGGACGGCGTACGGGACGCGCTGATCGAAGCGGTACGGGCGCGGCTGACCGCACCCCGGCACGCGCCCGAGACCGCGCCGCCCGACCCGGGCCCGGTGCCCGGGATGGGCCCCGCCGACCGGCGCGCCCGCCGGGGAGCCCCCGCCCCCGGCATCGGCGCCGACCTCTCCGGGGGCAGCGCGTCCGGCACTCTCGCCCTGCTCGCCGCCGGGCTCCCCGGCAGGCCCGGCACCCTCCTCGGCCACGGCACCGGCGCGGGCGAACGCCTCCTCGCCGTCACCTACAACGACCTCACCGAGGACGGCCGCGAACCCGAACTGGAGCGCGCCCGCGCCCTCGCCGACGACCCCCGGCTGCACCACGTCGTGGTCGCGGCGGGCGAGGAAGGGCTCCCGTACACCCATCTGGAGAACGGGCCGCTGACCGACGAGCCCGCCCCCTCCCTCGTCGTCGCCGAACGCCACCGGGGCCGGCTCGCGTCCGGCAGCGCCGACCACTTCACCGGCGCCGGAGCCCGCCAGGTCCTGGACGCCCACCCGGCCCGCCTCGCCGATCTGCTGCTCGACCGCCGCCGCCGCCATCTGCTGCGGCCCGTCGCCGCGCTCACCCGCGCCGAAGGGGCCTCTCCGCACTCCCTGTTCATACCGCTGACCGTCTACCGCGCGGCCCGCCGGCTCGCCCGTACGCCCTACCGCACCGGACTGGAGACCGCGGCCGACCGGCTCGTCGAAGCCAACCGGGCGGGCGCCCGGGCGGGCGGGACCGGCCCGCTCGACGCCTCCCTCGCCGCCCTGACCTGGTCCCGCCCCGGCCCGGCGGCCCGCTGGCTCACCGGCGAGGCGCTCGCCGAAGTATCGGTTCGCCTCATCGACGCGGCGACCCGCCCCGTCTCCGTACAGCGCCCCGGCGAGGCCCGCGCCCGCGCCGCGCTCACCCGGCACGCCCTGGACCAGCGCATTCTGGAACAGGCCGCCGAGGTCCGCAGCCAGCGGATGCATGCCCCCTTCCTGGACAACCAGGTCGTCCGCGCCTGCCGCGACCTGCCCGAGTCCCTGCGGGTACGCCCGGGGGCGCGCGCCGAGATCCTCCGTACCGTCCTCGCGGGCGCGGGCATCCACCAACTGCCCCCCGGCTGGGGCACCCCCACCCACTCCTCCGCCACCGCCACCGCCCACCGGGGCCTGCGCGCCGCGCTCCCCCAGCTGATGGCCCTCTTCGACGCCCCGCTGCTCGCGGACGCCGGGCTCATCGAGGCCCGGGTCGTCCGCAAGGCGCTGCGCGCCGCGGCCGAGGGCGAACCCCTGCCGCTCGACGGCCTCGCCGACCTCGTCTCCACCGAACTCTGGCTCCGCCGGCTCCTCTCCCGCCGCGGCACCTGCTGGACCGGCACCGCGGCCCCCCGCAGCCGGGCCGTCGCGGGCGGGGTACCGCTGAAGCCGTCCCTGAGGTCGTAGCGATCGGACCGCCGGTACGGGGGTGCCCGCGGCCGGCCCGCTGGGCACGGCACCCCCGGGCTCGGCACCCGCGGCACGGCGCGCGGTCCCGCGCCCTCCGGGACGGACACCCGTCGTGAGCCGCGAAAGTCCGGCGGGCCGGGCCCCGCTCGGGAGGGACACCGCCTCGTGCCGGCCCGGCGGCGGACCGGGCGGCCCTCCGCTCCCCTCCGCTCCCCTCCGCTCAGGAGCAGCTGATCCGGGAGCGGGCCCAGTCGGCCAGCGCCACCTCGTCGAAGGGGGTGTGCGGCTCCACCACCAGCCGGATCGACTTCCGGCCGCCGATGGCGACCTGCATCGGCACCGCCGGGTCGCCCCCGCGGACCACCGGGGACCGCCACAGCCGCGTGCCGTCGCCGTAGACGGAGAAACGGACCGCGCCCAGCCCGTGGGTGAGGTCGTCCACCCCGACGACGGCGTCGTAGCGGGAGCACGGGCGGTTGAGATCGATGGTGATCGACGACCGGGCGTTCACCGTCGCCCCGTGCGCGTACCGCACCCCGCCGATCAGCAGATTCGTCCGCTGCCAGAGCCAGGTGCTCTCGTGCAGCCGGACCTCGGGCCCGGTGTGGTCGCCGTACACCCCGTACGGCAACCGGTTGATCTGGTAGACCTTCGGCCGCGGTGAGGGAGTGGGGCTCGGCTCGGGCGGCTTCGGGCTCGGCTTCGGCGTCGGCTCCGGCCCGGGTGTGGGCTTCGAGGAGGGGGCGGGCGAAGGGGTGGGGCTCGGCCGGGGCGATTCCGACGCCGAGGGCTCCGGCTCCGGGGGCGCCGGCCGCTCGGGCGCGGCGCTCGGCTTCGCGGGCCGTGGCGCGGGGCGCTCCGGCTCCGGCTCCGGCTCGGGCCGCGGCGGCACGGGCAGTTCCGGTTCGGGCGAGGGCGGGGGCGCGGGCGGCACGACCGGCCGCACGGCCGGCGGCTTGGCCTCCGGCCCGGGCGGCTCGCTGTCGCCCGCGAAGGCCCACACCAGCCCGGCCGCCGCGGCCACCGCCACCAGCGCGCCGATCCCGGCCTTCGCCGGAGCTCCCAGCCCCTCGGACGCCATCGCGCCCCCGGCCGCACCCGTCGTCCCCCCGGCCGCGCCGCCTCCCGTGGCAGCGGCGGCGGCACCCGCCCCGGCGGCGCCCGCCGCGCCCCCGGCGGCGATGCCCGCCGCCTTGAGCGAGTACCCCGCGGCGAACCAGCCGACCACCGCGACCGGCAGCAGCGCCGGGATGGCGGAGTTGACCTGCGCCAGCTCCCCCGCCGCCAGCCGGCACTTGGCGCACTCCTCCAGATGCTTGCGCAGCCCGCGCTCCGCCCGCATCCGCAGCCCGCCCCGGGCGTAGGCGCCCAGCCGGTCCGCGTATCGCGCGCAGTCCCCGCCCGAGGTGAGCGAGGAGCTGACATGCGCCTGGAGATAGGCCTGCTTGAGCCCCTCCCGCGCCCGGCTGGCCAGCACCGCCGTGGCGTTGGCGGTCAGTCCGAAGAGCGGCGCGACCTCACTCGGCGACTCCTCCTCGACGGTGGTGTGCCACAGCACCGCCTGCCAGCGCTCCGGCAGCGACCGGAACGCCTGCATCGCCAGCGAGCGCTCCGCCTCGTTCATCGCGCGCACATCGGCGCCCAGTTCGAGGGTGGTGCCCGCCGCGCCGGCCGGTTCCCGCGTGGCCTCCGCCGCGAACACCGCGAAGTCCTCAACCAGGTGCTCCCGCTTCGCGGTCCTCGTCCAGCCCGCTGCCACCCGCCGGACCGTGGTCAGCAGATACGCCCGCACCGCGTGCTCGGGTCCCGCGCCCCCGCGCACGGCCTGCAGGGTCCGGGCGAACACCTCGGCCGTCAGATCGTCGGCGGTGTGGGCGTCCCGGCAGCAGGTGCGCGCGTAACGGCGCACGGCCTCCGAGTGGCGCCGGAACAGCTCCGCGTAGGCGCTGTCGTCCCCGCTCCGCATCCGCTGGATCAAGTCGGCGTCGGAGTGGGGCAGTTCGCGCGGCGGCGGGAGCAGTGACCCGTACCCTCCCCCGCCGCCCTCGCGCTGCGCGGGCACGGCCGCGTCCCGGGGGCCCACGGCGGGGACACCGAACACCGGCGAGTCGTCCGCCCGGGTGCCCCCCGTCCCCTGACCGGGCACGGAGGCTCCCCCGGAGGCCGCGCCGGAAGAGGAGGAGGACGGCAGGGAGGAGGAAGACGGAGAGGAAGGCGAGGAAGCCGAAGACCGCGACGAAGGTGAGGAGGCCGAGGACGGAGGGGAGGAGGTGAACGGGGGGACAGCGGGAACCCCGGGCCGGGACCCGAACCGGGCCCCACCGGGCCCGCCCTGCTCCGGCACCTGCTCGGCGGGCCGCCCGCCGGTCTCCGTGCCCCCCGGGCCCCCGCCGCCGTCCGGGCCTTCCGAACCGCCCGGGCCACCCGCTGATCCGTCCCGCGCGTCCCGCCCGTCACCGCTCATCGCGGAAAGCCCTCATTCATTGCGGAAGCCGCCGTCAGCACCTCAGACCCGAACACCGGGCAAGCGTGCCACACGGCACCAGCGCACCGGACGTCCAGCGGTGTCAACCACTCATCCGGGGAGACCTGACCGAATCCACGCACGATCAGGACCCCCGAATCACCCCCGGAGGGGCACCGCCGTCACACCGCCCTCGGCCGCAGCCCCTCCAGCAGAATGTCCAGCAACCGGGCGGAGGCCGCCGCCTGCTGAGCCGCGTCCGGAAGCGAGGGCGCGGCCGTGGCTATCACCAGCAGCACATCGGCCACGGTCACATCGCCCCGCAGCTCACCCGCCGCCCGCGCCCGGTCCACCAGTTGTCCCACGACCTCCAGCAGCACCCCGGCGCCCGAGTCGTCCTGCTCACCGGCCGGTACCGGGCGCTGCCCGACGACCCGCAGATCCGGCTGTCCGGTCCCCGGCCGCTCCGGCACGGCCCGGTCCACCGGCGCACCCGACCGCTGATGCGGCACCCGCGCCTCGGCCGACTCCTCCGGCTCCACACCCACCCGCAGCACCTGCGGCGGCAGCAGCCTGCCCGCGCCCGACGCCACCGACGTCCGCAGGAACCGGGCCAGCGCCGACCACGGCTCCTCCTCCTGCCCCAGAGCCGCCCGCGCCTGCTCGGTCAGCCGGGAGGTCTCCTCCTCGGCTATCCGGCGCACCAGCACATCCTTGCTCGGGAAGCGGCGGTACACCGTACCGACGCCCACCCGGGCCCGGCGGGCCACATCCTCCATCGGCGCGCCGTAACCCAGCTCGCCGAACACCTCACGAGCGGCGCGCAGCACATGCTCCAGATTGCGCTGGGCGTCCACCCTCAGCGGCGCCGAACGGCCCGCCCCGCCCGATCCCGTCCGCCCGTTCGCGCCGGTTCCCTCACCGCTCGGATGACCGACCGGAACACGAGAGTCCGTGGCCGGCGATACGGCGGTCTGCCAAGGCGAATCCTGAATGGTCATACGCGTTCCCCCGGTCACTGTGTCTCCCCCCGGAGACCTCCCCACTGGTCTGCCGGGCGCGCCTTGACCAAGCACCCCGACGAGGTACGAACATAGTTGAGCGGGGGTCAATTCAGAAGGGGGTAGTTCCGCACGGAGCGCCCCCCGATCGGAGCAAGGACCGGAAGCCTCCCTTTTACGCCCCCCAGCACCCCCCTTCACGCCACCCCTGACCTGCACACCTTCCCTTTCGCCCGACAGGCACCCGGCGCACGGCGGCACAGAGCCTCCGGTCACACAATTTGCCGGGGCTGTGGACAAACGCCGGGGACCGTTGCGTCATGGGATGGTGAAGGCAGCTGACTCCCGGGGCCACGCCCCCGGCACCCCACCGGACGTGCCCACCGCCGGCACGCGCATTCTCGTCCTCGGTGGTGGCTATGTCGGGATGTATACGGCTCTCCACCTCCAGCGGAAGCTGAGAGGGGAGATCGAACGCGGCGAGGCGGAGATCCTGGTGGTCACCCCCGAGCCCTATATGACGTATCAGCCCTTCCTCCCCGAGGCCGCCGCCGGCTCCATCTCCCCGCGCCATGTGGTGGTCCCGCTCCGCCGCGTCCTCGACGGCTGCAGAATCCTCATCGGCGAGGCCACCGCCGTCCACCACGCCAAGCGCACCGCGACGGTGACCACCCTCGCCACCCCCGAGGAGGGGACCGGCGCGATCGAAGTGCCGTACGACGAACTCGTCATCGCGCCCGGTTCCGTCTCCCGCACCCTCCCCGTCCCCGGTCTCGCCGACTACGGCATCGGCTTCAAGACCGTCGAGGAGGCCATCGGGCTGCGGAACCATGTCATCGAACAAATGGACATCGCCTCCTCCACCCGCGACCCGGCGGTCCGCGACGCCGCCCTCACCTTCGTCTTCGTCGGCGGCGGCTACGCGGGCGTCGAAGCACTCGGCGAACTGGAGGACATGGCCCGCTACACCGCCCGCTACTACCACAACATCAAGCCGGCGGACCTGAAGTGGATTCTCGTGGAGGCCAGCGACCGCATCCTCCCCGAGGTCGGCGAGGAGATGGGCCGTTACGCCATCCGGGAGCTGCGCGCCCGCAATATCGACGTCCGGCTCACCACCCGTCTGGACTCCTGTGAGAACCGGGTCGCCCGGCTCAGCGACGGCAGCCGCTTCCCCACCCGTACGGTCGTCTGGACCGCGGGCGTCAAACCCTCCCCGCTCCTCGCCGCCACCGACCTCCCGCTCACCGAGCGGGGCAGGCTGCGCTGCACGGCCCACCTGGCCGTGGACGGTACGGAGCACGTCTGGGCCGCCGGGGACGCCGCAGCCGTCCCCGACATCACCTCCGCCGCCCCGGGCGCCGAGTGCGCGCCCAACGCCCAGCACGCCGTGCGCCAGGCCAGGACCCTCGCCGCGAACATCGCCGCGTCCCTGCGCGGACGCCCCCTGGAGGAGTACGCCCACAAGTACGTCGGCTCCGTGGCCTCCCTGGGTCTGCACAAAGGTGTCGCCCATGTCTACGGACGCAAGCTGAAGGGCTATCCGGCCTGGCTGATGCACCGGGTCTACCACCTCAGCCGGGTGCCCACCTTCAACCGCAAGGCGCGGGTGCTGGCCGAGTGGACCCTCGCCGGCCTGTTCAAACGGGAGATCGTCTCCCTCGGCTCGCTGGAACACCCGCGCGCCGAGTTCGAGAGCGCCGCGATCGGCGGCCCGCCGCGGGACACCCACCGCCCGGGCCCCCCGGACCTGCACCGGCCCGGGCTCCCGGGAAACCACCGGCCCGGGTCGCCGGAGGCCCACCGCTCCGGTTCGCCGGACACACACCGTTCCGGACCCCCGGACGCATCGAGACCGGAACCCCCGGACGCGCCGGAACCCCCGGACACGCCGGAGCCCGGACCGCCGGACACCCCGGGACCCGGACCCGGCGGCAGCGGCCCCGGAGGCGGATGACCACGGCGCACAGGGCCCGGAAGGCCACCCCGGAAGGGCCTAGTAGACGCCCAGTCGACACCGGCTGTCAGTACGTTCGGTCACACTGGACGTGTGACCATAGGTGGGCTCACATTTGCACAGAGTGACCCTCGTGACCCTTGGCGACAACCATTGAGGCTAGAAAGTCAGTGAACTTCACGCGTTGGAGCGCAAGGCTCCCCGGGACGCAGCGCCGCGCCGCGGCGCGGAGGACCGACCGCGGTATCTCCACGGCGTCGCCGCGCCCGGCCCAGCGGGGAGACGGCGGCCGGACCGACACCCGGGGCGACGGCTCGGTCCCAGCCGCCCGGGGGGACACGGCCCGGGAGGATGGCGCCCACGACGGCCGGACCGGGCCCGGCCCCACCGGGTCCACCCCCACGGGCCCCGCGCCCACCTGCGACAACGCTCCCCGGGACGCCGCCGCGGCCACGAACGCCGCCCGCGCGGGGACCACCGGGGCCGCTCGCCCGGCCGGACCGCCCCCCGGCCCGCTCCCCGCCGCCCCCGCGATCGAGAACGTCCCGATCCGCGAGCTGCTCGGCGGCCTCCCCGCCCTGGTCGCCGTCCTCCACGGCGTCGAGCACCGCGTCGCGTACGTCAACGACGCCTACACCACCGCCTTCGGCCCCCGCCCGATCGGCAGCCGGGCCGCCGACTCCTGCCCCGAACTGGCCGAGCTGGGCCTGACCCCGCTCATGGACCAGGTCCTGCGCGGCGGCACCTCACGCACCGTGAAGTCCCGCAGAGCCGCCGGCGGCTCCTACACCGCGAGCTGCCTCCCCGTGGACATCCCCGGCACCGGCCCCGGAGTCCTCGTCTTCGCCGCCGATGTCACCGACCACGCGGAGGCCGCCGACCGGCTGCGCGCCAGCGAGCGCCGCCAGCGCGAGATGGCCGTCACCCTCCAGCGCTCCCTCCTCCCCCAGGAGCTGGAACAGCCCGACGATCTGCGGATCGCCGCCACCTACCAGCCGGGCAGCGAGGACGCCGCCGTCGGCGGCGACTGGTACGACGTGATCACCCTCGGAGCCGGCCGCACCGCCCTCGTCATCGGCGACGTCATGGGCCGGGGAGTGCGCGCGGCGGCCGTCATGGGCCAGCTCCGCACCGCCGTCCGGGCCTACGCCCGGCTCGACCTCCCACCCCACGAGGTCCTCCAGTTGCTCGACGGACTCGCCGCCGAGATCGACGCCAGCCAGATCGCCACCTGCGTCTACGCCGTCCACGACCCCAACGAGGGCAGACTCCTCTACGCCTCGGCCGGCCACCTCCCCGTCCTCGTACGGGACGAGGACGGCACCGTGCGCCGCGCCGCCGGTCCCACCGGACCGCCCCTGGGCACCGGCGGATGGCTCCACAGCTCCGCCTCCATCGCCCTCCCGCCCGGCTCCAGCGCCGTCCTCTACACGGACGGCCTGGTCGAACGGCGCGGCGAGGACATCGACGAAGGCGTCGCCTCGCTCGAACGCGCGCTCTCCGGCGCCACCGGCACCCCGCAGACCGTCTGCGACCGGCTGCTGCGCTCCCAGGGAGTCACCGCCGACCACGACGACGACGTCGCCGTCCTCGTCGTCCAGCACCCCGCGCGCACCGGCCCCACCGCCGAGCTGTTCCACAACGCGGCGCTCGACCTCCTCGGCGGCACCGAGGCGGCCCCGCGCGCCCGCGCCTTCGCGTCGGGGGTGATGGCCTCCTGGCGGTTCTCCCCCGAGCTGCACGACCTGGGCGTGCTGGCCACCAGCGAACTGGTCGCCAACTCCCTCCAGCACGGCACCCCGCCCATGCGCCTCAGACTCCGCCGCACCGACCGCCGGCTGATCATCGAGGTCACCGACGGCGACGACCACCTCCCGCGCCGCCGCCGCGCGGAAACAGAGGACGAGGCCGGTCGCGGAATCTCCATCATCGCGACGATCGCCTCGTCCTGGGGCAGCCGCCGCACCCCCGGCGGCGGCAAAGCGGTCTGGTGCGAGTTCGCACTCCCCGCCTGAACCCCGCGAAGGGCCCCGGCGGCCTCAGGCAGCCGCCTCCACCTGCTCGGCCGGCTTGTGCTGCGCCACCACCCGGGACTTCACCGCCAGATACGGCTGATTCTGTACGGGAGTGAGCTGCCGCCCCAGCTTGATCGCCAGCACGGTGATCCCGATGGAGAACAGCACGAACGTCACGATGTACGGACCGTGCAGCGCCGCCCCCATCGGCCCGCCAATGGCTGGCCCGAGCGCCAGCGCCATCTGCTTGACCAGCGCGAAAGCGGAGTTGTACTGCCCCACCATCGACTCCGGCGCCAGATCGGCGACCATCGGCGCCACCGTCGGCGCGAGCATCGCCTCCCCGAGCCCGAAGAGCGCGTACGTGGAGATGAACGCGGCCGTGGCCATGGCCTGGCTGCTCGACCCCAGGCCCGCGACCCCCGCGAGCACCCAGGCGACCGCCCAGATCAGGCCAACCGCGGCGATCACCCGGCTGCGCTTGCGGCGCTCGACGAACTTCAGCACCACGAACTGCGCCAGGACGATGACCGCGGTGTTCGCCGCCAGCGCCGTACCGAGGGTCGACGGCTCGATCCCCGCGGCCTCTGTGCCATAGGCGGCCAGACCCGACTCGAACTGTCCGTAGCAGGCGAAGAAGAGGACGAACCCGAGCACACAGAGCTGGACCATCGCCTTGTGCCCGAGCAGCGCCCGCATCCCGGCCCGGCCGCTCTGCGGCGCGGCCGGTGCGCCCTGGAGCGGCACCGGACGCGGCAGCCGCACGGTGAGCGCGATCCCGGCGAGCACCAGGAACATCACGGCCTCGATGCCGAACAGCAGGGTGAAGCTCTCCGGCCGGCTCTTGTCGACGATCTGTCCGCCGATCAGCCCGCCGAGGCCGAGCCCCAGGTTCTGGAGGAAGAACTGCATGGCGAAGGCCCTGGTGCGGCCCGGGGCGTCCACGCACCACACGAGCATCGTGGCGAGCGCCGGCTGCATCACGGCCGTACCGGCTCCCAGCACGGCGGCCGAGGCCACCACCGCCGGGACGCTCTCGGAGAGCCCGATGGCCACCGCGCCCACCGAGGCGAGCACCGCCGCCCCCACCAGCACGGGCAGCGGCCCGCGCCGGTCGATCACCCGCCCGGTGAAGGGGAGGGCGACCAGGGCGGCCATCGCGAAGACCGCGAGGACGGCACCGGCCGTCGTCGCGCCCAGGTCCCGTACCTGCGCCACGTACACATAGAGATACGGAACCGTGAAACCGAGTCCGAACGCGCTCAGCGCGCTCCCCGTCTGGATTCGGCGCATCGCTGCACCAGCCGCCCTGGTCACACTCACCTGCCTCAAAGATCGAAGTACTGAAGCCTGAAGACTTCAACAGTAAAGTTAGATCCTTAACAATACACATCGAAGGACTTCAACACCAATGAGTGCCGTGCGATACTGCCCCGTATGCCTACCGCGAGCCCCGACGGCCCAGCAGTGACCGGCTCCGCCATCCAGGAGCCGTCCCTCGACGAGCAGATCGCCGCGTACCAGCGCGAGTACGGAGACCTGGACCCCCAGGTCGAGAAGGTGGTCTCGGCACTCGGCCGGCTCAACCGCCGGATGAACGTCGGCTACGGCCGCCAGCTCGCGACCCTCGGCATCAGCAACGCCGAGTGGGAGGTCCTCAAGACCCTGGTCCTCGCCGGCGCCCCCTACCGGATGGGCCCCGGCGAGCTGGCGAAGCGCCTCGGCCTCACCCCGGCCGCGATGACCCACCGCATAGACCGCATGGCGAACGAGGGCCTGGTCACCCGCGACCGCGACGAGAACAACCGGGTGCGCGTGATCGTGGAGCTGACGGACGAGGGACGTACGAAGTGGCTGGAGGCGATGCGCATGGCCAGCGACTTCGAGGGAGACCTCCTCCAGGACCTCTCGGCGGACGAGCGGGGAGTCCTCGGCGAGCTGCTGATCCGGGTCCTGCGCCGGGTGGAGGACGCCCAGCCGGACGCCGGCGGCCGGCTGACCGACCTGGACTGACCGCCCGGCTCCACCCCGGCCCCGGGCGCCAACGGCCCCGGAACCCGCCCGAACGGCGCTCCACCGCCCCGGACCAGCACCTTTTGCTCCGGCTGTCGAGTGGATTTGACACGAACTTCACGCATCCGTAAAGTTCTCCGGGTTGTCGCGGGGCCGGAACGGTTCTGCGACGGCAACTCCCGCCGCGGATGCGGCACTCACACTCAGCGCGATCCCCAGCCGGGGTGGATTTCGGTATGCCGAAATCCATTCGACAGACTCGATTATGAGTCGGCCAGGAAATCCGCTAGAGTTTGAGACGTCGGAACGGCCCAACAGCCGGGAAGACACCCCGAGTTCGACCGGGAATCAGACCCGAAAGGATCTGATAAAGTCGGAGCAGCCGAAAGGCGAAAGGCCGGTCCAACTGGCCGCTGGATCTGAATCCAAGTCCGGAAACGGAATGGGAAAACGGTCTGGTAGAGTTGGAAATGCAAGACCGAAGGGAAAGCCCGGAGGGCCTGGTGAAAAGGGTCTGAAGGAAGCGTCCGTTCCTTGAGAACTCAACAGCGTGCCAAAAGTCAACGCCAGATACGTTGATACCCCGTCCCCTTA